>NZ_NOLI01000063.1:0-43386 GCF_002245975.1 Nostoc sp. 'Peltigera membranacea cyanobiont' 213
GGGTTGGGGGTGGGGTTCTTATACCTCACTCAACTGAGAACCGCTATATGCAAAAAAAATTGTCGATCAACATCCACCCACCCTAACCTAATGAGAATCTGGCCATTGCAGTATCGGTGTTGGATATGACGCTATGCTAAGTACTTGGACAGAATTAATTACACAATGTCATTGCGAATGAAGCGTTCGCGGTAGCGTCTCGTAGAGAAGCGTAATGAAGCAATCGCAAGGGTTAGGATTGCTTCGCTCGTAATGCTTTCAGCATCAAAAATCCCAAGTTTTATTCCTCCTGTAGTAGACTTTAGTTTAGTTTATATATTAAAATACACTAAGCCGATAGGAATAGTGGTTTTATGGAAAGCGTCCAAAACGTCAGTCAAGAATTGAATGTAACAGGAGAAACAGTCCTAGAGGATTTACAACAGTCTACTCCAGAAGAGTTCAAAAAAGATATTTTCAAAAAACTCCGAGGTGGATTTTTTCTGGTACTGGGATATTTATTGTCACCACTATGTTGGTGGAATGACCTACTATTCAATCTGCCAATAGCTTATGGTTTTGGGTATGCATGTAGTTTACTTTCCCCAAAATTACTTCTACCTTGTTCAATTATAGGATACTGGCTCTCTAATATTGTGGGAATTCTCTTGATGCAATTCGGTTCTAAGGACATTTTTCAAAAAGAACCTCAAGAGCATAACCTCAAAAAAGAATTATTTACTGGTCTAATTTCTTCAACAGCTTATACCCTGCTGATTATACTATTGATCCAGTTGAAGATTCTCGATTCTCCAATATTCTCCAACAATTAATTTAGTCGAGCGAATTTATACAGAACAAAAAAATACCCGAATTCTTCAAAAATTCGGGTATTTTAGCCTTTGGATAGAGAGCAAACTATTTAATTAGTCAAATTTTAAAAGCTCACTGAAATTCAACAATTTTGGAGCATCCTTACTTACAATTAATGGCAGCTTACCATTCCATTTTTCTATTGCTTGCCTTTGCAGGATTGGTGGAGTTAAACCATCACGTAATAATCTGTGCGCCTCCGCCTCACCTTTGGCTAAATTAACTTTTGCCTCAGCCTCTTTTGTTGCTTTCAGCGCGATAAACTCTGCTCGTTTTGCTTCTTGTTCAGCAATCTGCTTCGCCTCCACCGCCTCACCAAACCGTTCTGAAAAATGGACATGAACTAGAGAAATATCATCAACTGCAACGTGATAGCTACTCAGTCGTGTAGACAATGCATCATCTACTCCGCCTTTGACTTCTCCTCGTTTAGTAATAATTTCTTCAGCAGTATACTTTGCCATGATTGCTTTTAGTACTTCTTCAACTGCTGGGTTAATAATCCGCATAACTACAGCTTGTTCATCTCCAATTTCTTGAAAAATGACATTTGCTTCCTGGGGAATAATATGCCAATTGAGAGCGACATCGGCGAAAACATTTTGTAAATCTTTAGAAGAAGCCTCAGCCGAAATTTCCTGTTTTTGGACTCGAATGCTCAACTTTTTTACAGTATTGACTACAGGAATAATTAAGTGAAGTCCTTCTCCTAATATCTGGTTTTGTACTTCACCAAATTTCATCAATACACCACGTTCGCCTGCATTTACAATCACACAAGGTGTGAGAAAGAGAGTTATCAGGAATAAAAGAGCAGTCAGTTTACCGGCACTGTTAAAAGTTGTATTTTTTATCATCTGTGTGAAACATGTATGCGTCTTGCATAGAGACACATATTTAGGAGTTGTAAGCTTCTTCCCGTCATGCTCTTATAACTTTGGCTCTAAGTCAATTTTTATCTCACTTTAGACAAGGTAACAAACGCTCATTACCAATAAGTAGCAAGTTCCTGAATGAACCAGCGTACAGGCATATAGGTAAGTCACAAATCTGTAATTGACTACCCTAACTTGGAGATAGTGAAGGTTTGGGTAGCTTTATATTTACCTAAATTACTGTAATGATATCGAAAAACAGTAGTATTTGAACAGGTAAAGGCAATTCTTGCAGGAGAGACTGCTAAAGGGAGAGCGCGAAAATCTGGACTGAAGCGATCGCCTGATTGAGAGTAATGTTATAGTAGTGTAGGCAATGCACTAACATTTCCCTCAATTCACGACATTTGAATATAGAGATAGATATTCAAATGTGTGGAAAGTACCTGGAGAGGTGTCCGAGCGGTTCATGGTGACGCACTCGAAATGCGTTTTGGGGAAACCCAACGGGGGTTCGAATCCCCCCCTCTCCGTTGAAAAATATTCCTTTCGGCGTAAGACCGTTTTGCTTTTCTTTATGAGTGCCTTTTAACTTTTTACTTTTGCCTTGTTCGGTGAGATTAATTTTAGATTAAAGACAAAATCTAAAATTGACTAATTGTTATCATCTTGTAGCTTTTCCTGCAATTTGCGATCGCTCTGCGGTTGATTATCAGTCTGTGAATTTTGCTTTTCCAGTGTTGGTACTACCACAGCCGAAGGATCTGACTGTTTGGATTGTGTGGGTGGTGTTGTTGGTATAACCACAGAATTTGGCGGAATCACCGGTTGAGGGGAAGCAGAATTCTGATTAGAAGTGGGTAAGTTCTTTTGTGGCAATGGTGCGGGCGAAGCACTCCGAGATGACCTGATTGCCCGTAACTTCTCTACTAGCGAGGGTGTGGGGGAAACGCTAGGTGATGGTGCAGATTGCTCCAAATCGCTGCGTTGTGATTCTTGTGTAGGGCTGCTGGGAGTTTCTTGGGGGGAAGAACGGCGATTACGCCGCCGCTTGGAATTAGAAACAGGTCTTGATTCGGTTGTTGAGGTGGCGTTAGTCTCTTTCCCATTCTCGGAGTTAGGTACTTTCGCATCTGGTTCTTGAGTTGGCTGTTCAAAAAGCGGCTTTGTGGTTGGCTGCGGCTGAGATTTCGGTAAGATGCTAGTGATGCCAAAACCTGCCGTAGCAGCAACCAGGGCTACACCCATAGCAATCAATATTGATGAGCCAGGTTTTTTAGTCAGTACATTTTCCTTGGCGATACCTGGGTTGGGCTGCACCAACACAGATGGTTTATGAATGCCATTTTGGGCAGTTTTCCCCAGCAAAGTTACGGCTTGTTGGGCAGATAAATTGACAGTTGGGACTGCATAAGTGGCTAAGGCTTGCGCTGACAGATTCGCCTCATTTCCAGGTAGCAGTTGTAACCATTCAGCAACTGTAGCTGGGCGAAAACGAGATTCCACCGCCATTCCGCGCATTACTGCCTGGTTGAGAGCAGCACTCAAGTGTGGTTGCAGTTCGCGGGGAGAAGGCATTTGTTCGCGATCGCGCAATAATGCTGGCATTGGAACTTGGGCTGTCAACAGTGCATACAAGGTTGCGGCTAAACCATAAACATCGGTGGCGGGTGTGCGCGGCGCTTGCGTCAAATACTGCTCAATTGGAGAATAGCCTTCAGAAACTAAACCAGTGTGAGTCTGCCGGACGCTGCCATTAAATTCCCTGGCAATGCCAAAATCAATTAGTACTACTTCCTCAGTTCCAAGGCGTTGGATAATATTATCTGGTTTGACATCTCGGTGTAGCAAACCATTATTATGTACTACCTGCAAAGCTGCCCCAATTTGCCGGATGTAATGAATTGCTGTGGCTTCAGGTAAGGTTATTCCTGGTAATACAAATGCGTCTCCCAAGGTTTCGCCACGAATGTATTCCATCACCATGTAAGGCAATCCGGCTTCCACAAAAAAGTCACTGACTCGGACTATATTTGGGTGGATACACGTAGCTAATCGTCTGGCTTCATCTTGGAACTGGCGCTCAAATTTCGCAAAATCAGGATGTTGTCGCAGCCGTTCATTGATGGTTTTCATCACCACCTCCTGACCCAAGTAGTGATGGGTAGCTTTAAACGTAATGCCAAAGCCACCCCGCCCTATTTCTTGAATTAGGGTATATTTTCCATCCTGCAAAATTGTGCCTGCTAACATAAAGAGTCCTGATTCCTGAGTGAGCAGATAAGTAGCGATTCCTGAGTCTTGAGGGATTCCCAAAAAATTTTCCCATATTTTTTATATAGGGCAGGGTTTCCGCCTGTCCATTTTACGGGATGATTTAGTTGTTGGAACTCTCAAAGTGAGAAAGACCTCCCCGCGATCGCAAAAGTTTTATCTTTTTCAGATGATAACGCGAGAGTCAATAAATCTTGAAGTAGGAAACAGGCTTAAGCTGTCTTCCACCTGGGCGATCTTGGCGAGGAAGTACGGCTTTAGCAGCTACTTGTGACAACGGCAACGAGCAATTCAGTGATTTGGCTTGAGAACACCAATTTAGTAATCTTTAATAATTAATAACCAATCTATTTAATGCAATTGACAATTGCCTCAGACAACGCGATCGCACCGGAAGCAAAGCAATTAATTGAGCGGGTACAATTTAGAGACTTTGCCCCCCTTGTAAAGCTATCCATATTTCATGCAATAGAGAACGGCTATAGCTCAGAACCAATGTGTTTCATAAAACGTTGCAAAACCGCTTCTGGGGTGAGGTTGGGACGGGGTAGCTTTTCTAAAGTCCCTGGACGGATTTTTAGATGAGCAAATTTCGGTCTAGTGTTAATATCTGCGGTAAACAAAGCATCTAAAAGCGCTGGATCGTCTCCGGCGAATATAAGTCCATAACCGCACGCTTCGGCAATTTTGGCAAAGGAGATACCCGCAGAAACGGTGGCTTGTGCGCCTGTGGAATCGTGGACTTCATTATCTAAGAGAATATGGGTCAAATTAGCACCGCCATAAGTGCCAATAGTCGCAAAATTACCCATTCGCATCAGTGCTGCTCCATCGCCATCAATCACCACAACCTTGAGGTCTGGACGTGCTAAGGATAGCCCCAATCCCATTGAGGAAGCGCAGCCCATCGACCCAACCATGTAAAGATGATTGGCACTATCTTTACTGGCGAATAGTTCGCGTCCCGTGTAACCAGTTGTGGCAATTATTACAGTGTTTTCTGCATCAATAAGTTCCACAATCCGCGCTAGTGCTTCGCTGCGGGAAACGCGACGATCTCGAAAAAAGCTTTGGTAAATATGAGTGTTATTATCTTCTCGTTTGGGGATGGAAGAACGGATGAGGGTATGGGGAGATATCGATCCTTTACGCATAATTAGAGCATAAGGACGGCGCTCTTGTTGCATGTAAGCTGTAGCTCTTTGGAGAACTGGCTCTATTTCTGCTGCATCTGTAGGAAAATATTCCCAAGGTACAGTCATGGTTTCCAGCAATTTCTCTGTGATTTGCCCCATTAATTCATGTTGGGGTTCATCTTGCAATAGGCGATCGCCCCGCAAGGTACAAATCAGCAGCAATGGAATCCGAAATATATAAGTGAGGGAAGTTAGCGGGTTAATTGCATTTCCCAAACCAGAGTTTTGCATCATCACCACAGCTGGTTTTCCAGCAATTGCGGCTCCAGCTGCGATCGCTACAGCATCTCCCTCATTGGCTGCGGAAATATATCTAAGTTGAACGTCATTGATGACGTAGTTAATAAAAGGCGTGAGAAAAGAACAGGGTACGCCACTGTACCACCCAAAGCCAATATTACGCGCAGCTTCTACAAATTCCTCTGCCTGAATCATAATTAAAAATTTACAGCAATTTTCAGGTATTTAAACGATTGAGATGGGGATTAGGAAGTTGAGAGTGGGGATAAAAAATTATTACTTCGACTTCAGAAAGCAAAACTTGCGCTTCAGAACTCAAAACTTTAACCTCAAAGCTTCGTCGATGAACCTCAGAGTTCAAAATTTCCACCTCCTCATTCCCCACTCCCTATTGTTTCAATTGAAAAGCAAGGTCAAGATCGTCTAAAGAATTAACATCTAACCAGTTACCACGAATATAAAGCACCTTAATAGGTTTGCCTTGCTCGATTAAATAATTGCATAGTTCTGGCAAACCCAAAGTGTTAAATTCCGGTCGTTTTTGCAACTCATTAAGTGCTTCACTCAGCCACTCTCTACCTTGACTCCGCAGGCGCAGCATCCCAATCCAGCGTCCGCTAGATTTTCCTAATTGCGTTTGTGTCGTTTTAGAAATATCCAACAAGTTAACATCCTGTCCAAACAGAGAAAGATCGTCTGGAATTGAGCAATAAGCGTAGTCAGGTGAACCGCTAACAGACTTGCTGTTCGCTACAGAATCAACTACAGCCACAATTTCTCCGGGACATTCTAATAAATCACGCAAGATGTAGCTTCTAAATAGTAAATCGCCGTAAAGCACCAGCATTTCTTCGCTGAAGCTACTTTGAGCGCAAGCTAAGGATGCTAATTCTCCCGTTGTTTCATAATCTGGGTTGCGGATGACTTTAGCCCCCACAACATCTATAGTTTCTGCTTTGTAACCTGCGACCACTGTAATATCGTTGATGGCAAGTTTCTTAAATTTGTCCACCAACAACCTGAGTAGAGGTTTACCTCCAAGGGGTAGCATGACTTTTGGTTTATCTTGTGTCAATCCTGCTAATTCTTGGCCTCTGCTAGCAGCCAAAACGATCGCTTGGATATCATGTCGTCCGTTGTTGAAGTAGCGCTTTTCAGCTTCTAACAGTTCATCCGCACCCTGTAGCCGGAAAATTTCTTTTACAGGCGCAATATCATCTTCAATGTTGATTAAAGTTTCACTAGCTTTTACTTCGCGTGCGATCGCTTGCATACTAGCAATAGCAGATCGAATCAGATGGTTTGCCCAGATGACCAAATTAACTTCAGCTTTGCGAAAAACATCAGTAGGCGTGCTGTAATATTTAGTCGGTATAATCACTAATGGCGAACGACCCGCCCATTCTTTAGCAAAGGCTAGCACTTGGTCAGGACGCGATGATTTACTGTGAATTAAAATAGCGGTTGCTCCAGCGGCGTGGTAAGCTTCGGCTCGACGCAACGCCTCTGAAAGATCCCAACCGGCAATCAAAGCTTCGAGTCGGGCGACGATGCAAAAATCTGGGTCTGTCTGACTATCCTTACCTGCTTTAATTTTGCCGCAGAATTCATCAATATCAGCCAAAGGTTGGCGACTACCGTTAATAAAGCTGTTGGTTTTGGGAAAAAGCTTATCTTCAATACAGACTCCAGCAATACCTCGCTGTTCTAACTTTTTAACCAGGCGACGCATATTATTAAAGTTGCCATAACCTGTATCTCCGTCTAACAAGATGGGGATGTTGGTGACATCAGACATGAACTCAAGCATTTCCACAATTTGAGTCCAACTGGCTTCATTATTATCTCGAACGCCATATTGAGCCGAAAGGGCTAATCCACTCGCCCAAATTCCTTTAAATCCAGCCTCTTCCACAATCCGGGCGCTAATCCCATTGTGAGCTTCCATAATGAAGTCAAGTTGAGGCGATTCTAGTAATAGCCGCAATTGGGCACATTTATTTAAGTTTGCAGTGGTATCTGTGGGTGCAAATATTTGATGCATCTATTCTGCTTTTTTCAACCTATATATATGATGAAGATATTTTTAGAGATTTTCTACAACTTCTATCTGAGGTAAAATCTCATTCTTAGCGCGTTCAATATCCTGGGGAAAATCGATTTCTAACCAAGGTAATCCAGTGATGTCTTCGTAACCAAATGTTTCTGGAGTTTCTAACAATAGATCCCGAATTACTTCTTCATAAGGTTCATTATCGCGTCCGTCTGCAACATATTGTTCTGTACGGGTTGCAAGACGTTGAGCAACAGCACTTCCAAAACGAAAGAATCCCACTGACTCGCCTGCAAAATCGTAAGTCAAACCAGGAGCTACTTGTTTGCGAAACTCCACTAGATAATTATCTCTGACACAAAGCTTCACAGGTTCATCTCCCGGTTCAAAATCTCGATCCAGCAAGAAGCAGTTAGGGACATTTGTCTTTACTAGTCGTTCGATGATGCGGCGATCGCACAACACATCTGCATCCATTAATAATATGTCATCACCAGCAGCTAGATGCTGACGTACAGTCCAAAGGCTAATTACACTACCTTTGGTATAATCAGCATTATAAACAGTACTGACCCACTTTTCGGCTCCCAGTGCTTTGATTTCATCCTGAATTCTTTGTGCTTGATAACCCACAGCAATCACTACTTCATCAATCTGGTAATGACGGAGATGGTTCAAATGGCGCTCTAATAGAGATTTGCCGTTAAATTTCAGCAAGCATTTGGGTTGGATTTGCCCGTCTTTACCTAAGCGTCGTCCAACGCCAGCAGCTAATATAATTGCCTTCATCGTCAAGTCACCAACAAAGCTAAAACACCAGGAAATCTATAAATTTTCCCAGTATTTTATAATGACTGTTTTTTGCTCAAGACAATATTTGTTAATTAATTCTTAACATGGAAGAACAAGACAATATTTGTTAATTAATTCTTAACATGGAAGAAACAGTAACTCTGTATCGCCCCACTGGGCCAGAAGAGCTAGAACTAGTTAAACAAAGCGATTACACCAAATGGCCGCCGAGATTACCCGAACAGCCCATTTTCTACCCAGTTACAAACAAGCAGTATGCCCAAGAAATTGCGACTAAATGGAATATTAGGGACAGTGGCGTGGGTTATGTTACACGATTTGAGGTTAAGAAAGTTTTCATGGATAAGTATGAAGTTCATCAAGTTGGGGCTTCATATCATACAGAATGGTGGATTCCAGCCGAAGAACTAGAAGAGTTAAACAGCAATATTGTGGGTAAAATCGAGGTGATTGGAGAATATAAGTAGAAGGCTGGGTACTAGTTACCTTAACTGCGAAACACTTGGCGAAAACCAAAATAAGCGATCGCATCTTTCATATTCGAGACAAAACGTTTTAACATACCCATACGGGTGTCGGTGACGTACTCCAAAGTCAAGACAATGCGCTGTTCGTTGTTACCCAAAGGCGTAACTCGATGGTAAAGTTTATCACCATTGAATAATACTAAAGTACCAGGGCTTAGGGAGAGCGATCGCGTTTGTGTCTCCCGTTCAGGAATATCTTTGTAGAGTTGATATTCCAGCTTACTGGATGAATTATCAACTAAACCAAGCAACACTGTATAGCGTTTCCCGTGATAGTAAGAGGTATCGTAATGATACTGAATGTGGTCTCCAGGCTCAGTGTAATAGTACAGCGCGTAAGTATGGGGATCGGTATCAGGACAGGGAAGGAGTTTTTCTGCCGTAATTTTGTTCAGGAACTCAAAAAAGGCACTGAGTTGATAAAACTCTCTAAAAATCGGAGCGAGGCTGTCTAAACTATAGCGGCTGATACTACCGCCCTTTTTATAATTGGGAATATAGTTGCGGTTGATAGCAGGTTGCAAAGATGGCAAAAGGGTTAGAAACTGCTTGATGATGGAGTTAGGGAGAAAGTTCTCAACCACCAACAATTCATTCTGTGCTTGAAACTCAGCTTGAAGTTTTTGGTAATCAACAACTGCTATAGCTTTATCAATTTCAGTTTGAAGCTCCATTGATAGTTTGATACTAGTACAAGATTGCAAAAATCAACATTCATTGAATTTTAGTTCAAGGCAGGGAAAAGTTCATCGAACTCACCTTATTTTGTGCCCAATTCCCAATTCCCAATTCCCAATTCCCTTAATTTGCTTCAGACTGTGGGAGTGCAAAAAATTGCCAAATTACCCATAAAGCAAAGGTTGGTGCCCCAATTGTAGCTGCTATTAGTAACGGCTCTAGTCCATCTAGTAAGGTAACTATGGGAAACAAATACAGCACATCTTCGATGTCAAACCCGGCGAAATTTGGTTGACGGCTAGCGTCTTTACCTAAACGCTGTTCCATTTGGTTTCGCAAATGAAAGATGCAAGCAACAGACACCCCAGATACTATCCCCATCAGCAACGCCCACCAACCAAATTTTCCCTCTCGAAGACCATATCCAATGCACACAAACAAAATAATGTGGATAATAGCGTCACTGGCGAGGTCATACTGATGTCCCCATTTGCTGCTTTTTCCACTCAAACGAGCTAATTCACCATCCGTATGATCTAGAAAGTTGGATAAAGCAAACAGCCATGCCCCAATGTTAGCCCAGACGACATCGCCAACCGCGTAGGCGTAGCCCGTCGTAGACATCGCTACGGCAGCCGCTAACCCTGTTACAAGTCGTACTGTGGTGAGATGATTAGGGTTTACCCAACTATCTTTTAGAGGTTTAACTAGCCAGTAAGCAAGTTGAGCATCCCAAGGCTTTGCGATCATAGATAAACTTGAATTTGATATGGTCTTTGAAGAGGTATAACAGTAATTACTAACTAGTCAAAACCTTAATTGATAATTGATAATTCATAACTCTTGTCTTCTTGTACTAGTAGCTTTCCATTTTTAGTTAGCTTGAGTTGTTGCCCCCGCCACTCTATAGTGTTGCCAATCAAGCCAAAACACCAAATAGCAAAGCTGAACAAGTCGCATACAGGAACAAGCCACAGAAACTTTTTGACAATTGGATCTTTCAAACTAATAGTACCAACGAACCAAGCCATAAGCAATCTTGTTATCCAACAGATACATAGTCCTAGCCATCCTAGTATTGAACCATCCGTGGCAATTAGCAGCAACAAGCTGCTGACTACACCATAGGTAAAAATGAGTCCTACATAACCCCAAGGACGAGAAACTCGTTTACCACGCGCCCAACGGATTTGTCGCCTGATGGCATCAACTAAGTTGTTGCCGATCTGTACGTGTTCAACGATGTAGTCGGAAAGCACAACCTTGTAACCTGCTTGCACAGGTAGATAGCCAAGTTGGAAATCATCTGCCAAATAATCAGCGATCGCTTCAAATCCACTGATCGCTTCTAGTACTTTTTTTGGGATGGCAATGGTGGAACCAAAGGCAAATTTTATACCATTTTCTTTGATATTGCTGACTAAAACCCCTGCATGAAACTCAGTCGTAGTACCAATAGCTTCTAATATCGATATCCATCCTTGAGTTAAGGAGCGATACATACAGGTAACGACACCCACACTTTCATCTTGCAACGGCTGGATAACTCTTTGCAAGTAGTCTCTTCCAACTCGAATGTCACTATCAGCAAGGACGAGAATTTCGTATTTCGCTTTGGTTGCAGCATTAGCTAAGTTGCTAACTTTCAAGTTTGTACCAATGACGCGATCGCTTACTATTAACGAAATATCCAATTCTGAGAAATTGTAGATAATTTTCTCTACAACCTCTATGCAAGGGTCTTCAGAGTTTTGCACAGCAAAGATGATTTGATATTTTGGATAGTCCTGCTGACAAAATGAGGCGAGATTTTCATAAGCATTGCTATCAAGTCCACAAATGGGTTTGAGGATACTAACAGGTGGATGAAACTCTAGATCGATTGGCTGGGGATCGGCAAAAAAATTTATTGCTGCATAAATTGCATAGCAATAAAATAAAATAGATAATACGCACAAAATTATCAGAAAAGTAATAAAAAATAGGTGAAGATTTGTTAAGACAGTAGATGCAAACATAGCCATTGATTACCAGGCGATTAGTATTAGCATTTTCGAGATTCACTGCCGAGAAGTTTAGGATTTTTGTATGTACGTTAAATGTAATTTGGATGACAAAGCTATTACTTTTGAATTATAGAAAATCAAATTTAGGTAGTAAGTAGGACGATGTGGAAAAACCACACTATGTTAAGAAAAATTAAATAGACTCAAATCCTTCTGCCTCCTGCCTCATCCCAACAATAAATATTCACACCGACCTACTTACGTTGGGATAGGAAATGATGGTTGGTAATTTCAAAGCCGTTATTAAGGAGCGCTTCGCGGACTCGATCGCTTAATAATGCAGCCAGTTCTGCTTCGCCTGTGCCTAGTTCTCCATTTGCGTTGGCGAAGCCCGCCGCAGGCATCGCTGGATGAGAGTAAATCTCTACCAAGTTTGCCTGGATTTGGGGTATCAACCCAAGTAAATATTCCTCTGTAATGCCACCAGTTTGCAATAAGCCGTAAACTCTTTGAGTAAAGCTAATACCTTGAGACTCTAGCAGCTTCTCACCATAGCGGCGTAGTCTGCCAAATACTGCTGACCAAACTAGCTTTGTCAGTAAATGACTGCGATTAACTCTCAAGGTAATCCCTAGTTCCTCACTGGGAAGACGAATTACTTTAATATCAAATTCTGGTGCCAAGTCAACTAAAATACGCAAGACTACCGGATGTACATGCAAATGCAAATGTCCATCAACATGAGAGAGAGGCAAACCAGTAGAACGGTATTTTTCTAGCTGGGCGCGAATTTCTTGTCGCAGTTCTTGACGGGTTTCCTTAACAAATTGATAGCGCAATCCAGCGTTTAATGGACTGTTGGAAAAGTTACCTTCTTTGTCTACTAAATGGGGAATCTGCTCTGGCGGTAAGACAGACTTTCCACATACCAATACAAGATGTAGACCAACAGCCAGATTTGGGTGGGCACTTGCTAAGGTGACAGCCTCTTTTGCAGCATCAGCGCTCACCATCAGGCTGGTACTAGTTACGACTCCTTGTTTGTGTGCTTTGATAATTGCTTGATTAACTCCCTCAGAGAAACCAAAGTCATCACCATTGATGATGGCGAATCGCTGTGCTTGCATAAGTTTTATATTTTTAAGACAGAATTAATTACACAGTGTCATTGCGATCGCAATCACTGTAAATATTTTTGTTCATTTACTTATTTGGCAGGGTTCCTGTCACTTCCTCCATAAAAACAACCAAAAACTAACTAACCAACAACTACTGATTCTGCTTTTGCTGTTGCTTGGGTACGACGGTCTTTTAAGTAAGAGAAAAATTCTCGCCCTTCACGCAAGCGGCGTACTAACATTTGGGGATCGGTAAGCATTTCACCAACAATTGGGATAATCGCTCTAGGACGGAAGTAGAACTTCCGATACATTTTCTCAACTGCATCCTCAATCTCAGTACTGGATAGATTTGGATATTGCAGTGTAGACATTTGAATTCCTGAGCTAGCAACTAAAGAACTGTTGCTAAACCAATTATTTTCTTGTGCTTGACGATAAAGTTCTGTTCCGGGATAGGGAGCGGCGATGGAAACTTGAATTGTGTGAGGACTAATATCGCAAGCAAACCGGACTGTTTCTTCTATTGTTTGTGGGGTTTCGTCGGGTAAACCGATGATAAATGTGCCGTGTACGGTGATGCCAAGTTTATGACAATTTTCCATAAACTTCCGCGCGACTTCCAGCTTGATTCCTTTTTTAATCCCGTCCAAAATTTGCTGATTGCCAGATTCAAATCCGACTAAGAGTAGACGTAAGCCATTATCGCGTAGTTGTTTGAGGGTGTCATAGTCGAGATTGGCGCGGGCGTTACAACTCCAAGTCAGTTTGAGTCGCCGCAGATGTTCGCTAATTGCGATCGCTCGATGTTTGTCAATCGTAAAGGTGTCGTCATCAAACATATATTCTCGCACCTTGTCGCCGAAAATCGCTTTGGCTTCTTCCATCTCCCGCCCAACTGCTTCTGGGCTTTTAGTGCGGTATAAGTGTCCGCCAATTGTTTGCGGCCAAAGGCAGAAGGTACATTTTGCCGGACAGCCCCGCCCAGTGTAAAAGGAAATATATGGATGCAGTAAGTAGCCAATAAAGTATTTGGTAATATCCAAATCGCGGTGATAAACCGGCAACACACTGGGCATAGAATCCCAATCGTGAATCAAAGGGCGGTCTTCATTATGACGGATATTACCCTGGCGATCGCGGTAGCTTAGACCTGTGATTTCTTCCCAAGATTTCCCTTCGGCTATTTCTTTGCAGGTATAGTCGAATTCGTGGCGACACACAAAGTCAACTATCGGGTTTTCAATCAGCGTCTGTTCTGGTAATACTGCTACGTGCGCTCCAATCAAACCAATCTGGACATTAGGGTTTTGAGCCTTGATTGTCTCGGCGCACTTCACATCATTAGGCAGCGAAGGCGTGCTGGTGTGCATGATAATTAGCTCGTAATCTTGAGCAATTTCAATGACATCTTCTACTGTTTGACCGTGTGGAGGTGCATCGATAAGCTTGCTACCAGGCACAAGGGCTGCGGGTTGCGCCAGCCATGTAGGATACCAGAAAGAAGTAATCTCACGCTTGGCTTGATATCGGGAACCGGCTCCACCATCAAAACCATCGAAGGAAGGAGGGCTGAGAAACAAAGTTTTTTTCACAGGTATATTTCCTTATATGTAGTTCGGCGGTTCTACTTAACACTTTTTTAGGATAAAACCTAAAAAGTAGCATAGCCGATCCCAGTCCTAAATTTTTTTGCTAATCCCTAATTGGCTTGTCTAGGGAATTCTTTCTGAGTGCAGTTGTCCAGTTAGTCACACTTTTGACATAAGATTGCAATACGTCTGTCATTTAGATAGGTTTTACTAAACCTTACGTCGATGTCAATATAAGTAATTTTCATGAATGACAACGAAATAGCTGGCTCAGTATGCTAAGACGGCTCATACAGAGTCTTATTCATCTGTTTTCAGTCATTTACCGTTCACTGCTGACTGTATAAGTCAGAATGCCTACCGAATCAACCATTAATGCGAGGTACAAAATGACAGTTCAATCTTCTAGTTCGATTCAGCAACAAGTCACCACTCAAGTGCTATCAGTGCCTGTACAATCAGCGCTCTATATTGCACTGTGTTCTTTGACTCTGTGGACAATTTATTTCACTACATACCCCGCTATCCATGACACGACTCATACTCTGCGTCACCACACCCTGATGGTGAGTTGCCATTAGTTGATTGAGTCAATGATTAGCAGGAGTGAAGAAATCAAATGACCTTATTTAAGTGGTCTAAACCGATCGGTGCGATTTGTGCGATCGCAATTATCCTGTATGGTTGGATCGGATTTGCCCAATCTCCTCAACCATCGGTGCGGCTAACAACTAATCCACCGATTAATCAGGTTCGACCTCTTGAGGCTGAAGCCACTACAGTGCTGGGATCGGGGCACTACAATCCGCCAGTGCAGCTGATGCTGCAAGCCTTTGATGCTCAAGGGCAATCTTTAAAGGATGCCAAAATCCACTTGCAATTGTTCACCCCTCCTAAAAACCCTTGGTTCACAACAGATTTTCCCATCGTCGAAGGGACAAAGTTGCTGGACATTGAGGGCAATGCCCCAACGGGTCAGTTGCAGGTTCAACAAACCCTGCCGATCCGGGGAACATATCAACTCTTGGTAGCAGTTACTCCGCTCGTTGCCAATGCCTTTGAGCCGATAAAGCAAACTCTGACGCTGACGCTGCCGGAAAATCCCTTAAAGTTTCGCTACTTTGGCATCCTGGTTGTGATTTTACTGGCAGTTGGACTACTAGGAGGTTGGGTGATTGGGGGCAGACAACCGATTCAACCGGGAGAAATTGCCCCGCAACAGGTGCGATTGTTGTTGAGTGGATTGATTGTAGTAGCGATCGCTGCACTCCTGCTCGTCAATATCAGCGCTGAACTTGCCGAATCGCACATGTCGATGCCAGGTATGGGAGAAGAAGTTCCATCCTCTAGTAAGCCCGCTAAATTGCAGTCTCAAGGACTTTATATGCAACTATCGGGTGACAAAAGTGCAACAGTGGG
Source organism: Nostoc sp. 'Peltigera membranacea cyanobiont' 213 (assembly GCF_002245975.1). Lineage (NCBI taxonomy): Bacteria > Bacillati > Cyanobacteriota > Cyanophyceae > Nostocales > Nostocaceae > Nostoc > Nostoc sp. 'Peltigera membranacea cyanobiont' 213. Next base: position 15,644 of record NZ_NOLI01000063.1, read on the forward strand.
TCAACCTGCCAAATTGCAGGTCAGCGTCAGCGATCCTAAAACCAGCCAACCCGTGACAGATGTAGTGTTGAAGGTAACAACCACCCAACTCGAAAATAATTGGGTGGCGTTTGCTTATGAGGGGACTCCAGACAGCAACGGAAAATTGGTGTGGGAGCAGGAATTTTTTGACGGTGCCCCCCATAGCGTTGTTGTCGAGGTAGCGCCGCAAGCAAAGGCAAAAGAGCAATTTCAGCCATTCCAAGTTGCAGAGAATATTCCAGTTGAAGGTGTCGCTCCGCCGATGGCTGTTCGGTTGATTTCGCTGACTTATTTCACCGGAATTGTGGTAATTGGTTTGCTGCTAGGACTGTGGCTGCGACACAGGCAGACTCCGCGCACCGGGTTGACTTGGAAGCGTAGTATTTCTTGACATACTCCCCCGTTTATTAAAACGGGGGATTCTAAGCTCAAATAGCAATTGCAGTCTCGGACTGTCTGGTTAATCAACCTGAGTAAAAAACCTTCGTAGAGAGGACTAAAGTCCTGACTACAAAACCCAAGTTTTCATTATGGGTACTTATGATGCCGCACTTCAACCACAGTATGTACATTGCCACGAGGTGTAAAATCTGCTTTCACAGTGGCTTCTAAGGGGTCACAAGCAGCCACAAAATCATCCAAAATTTGATTGGCAGATTCTTCGTGAGAAATATAGCGATCGCGGTAACTGTTAATATAAAGCTTAAGCGCCTTCAATTCCACTACCCGTTCATCAGGTATATATGTAAGGTAAATTGTCGCAAAGTCAGGATAGCCGGAAAACGGACATTTACAAGTAAATTCTGGCAAAGTAATGTTAATGTCATATCGCCTCCCCACACGCGGATTAGGAAAGGTAATTAGTTTACCTTCCGCAATATCGCGTTCGCCATACTTCATTTCTTGACTTGCCTGGGATACACTTTCAGAGAATTTATCAGTTGTCATTTGTCATTGGTTATTTTACTTATTTTTACGTCCTTTTAGGAATTTTGTAGCTTCCTAACTCCCTTTCAATACTCTTCCTTCTCCCAATCTGGACAATTCTCATCTTCACAACCGTGGGGATGCATAGCACAAACTAACAAATTACCACTATAAACTTGACCGTGATAGTGAGTACAACCGATACAGGCAGGATTTTTTTCGGCTGTAGGTTCAACTGAATAAGGAAAACCTGGATCTACATCTGCTACCATGTCTTCCAATTCCCAGTAAGCCTCCAACATTGGTTCAGCTAAATCTTGTAAATACTGATCGACTTCAGTAACAATGTTAGGGACTTGCTCAGTGATTTCTTCCGTTAGCTCAAAAAAAGCGTCCACCATTTCACTCATTCCGAGGAAGAAACGCTCTACTTCATCAGCCACTGTTTCAACGATTTCTGCTAAATCTTTTTGCCACTGTTCCATAAACTTGACACCTTTGCAGGCTATAAACAGGACGATTTGTGTTATCCGGCTTGAAGCATAGAATACACACTAGGCAATGTATCTTATCAAATTTCTATATAAAGTGCCATCTGATAGTGCCACTTATTACCGATGGTCTCGATCAAAGAATAATTTTTATTGATCGCGTTGCAATCGTTTTAACTCGTTTTGTAGGTCTAGAACTTCTTGGCGCAACTTATCTACATTCTGATCGCTCGATCCCTCTTTCACCGTTGGTTCTTCATCTTCCTCTAAAATTTCAATCCGGCGAGGTTCAGAAGGAGGTGTTTTCTCGGAGGTTTCACCAGATGCTTGGGCTTGTTGGGCTTGCTTCATCATATCTTCAACGAAGCGGCGGGCTTCTTCTGTATTCATTTCGCCCTTTGCAACCATTTCATCTGCCAGTTTTTGGACTTGCGATCGCACTTGCGCTAATTTTCCCCCTGCTTTCTCACCTGCGTAAGAAGCTAATCCAACACCGAGGTAAAAAGCTTTTTGAACAATATCTCCAAAACCAGGCATTGTTGCTGACCGCTCCTAAAAATAGGGCGACCCGGAGACTACGCCTACCACAAGCCTCCCGTGTTGCTGCTACCTTCCGGTTCTGACAAGATTTGGGTGTTGCGATCGCATAGATCCAGGTCTTCTAAAAGCATAACATGAAAAATCAGTAAGATGTGTGTTATTCCAAAACAATTCGCCATTCGTAAAGCTGATAGTTGACGCAGCCGTGTTTTACCAACGGGTCATCAGCTACAATTGCTTCTGCTTCCTCCTTTGAGGCAGCCTCAAACAACAACATCCCGCCTCTTTGCTCTGCCCAATAGCCTGTTCGCGCTTTGTGTCCTTTCGCTATCAAGTCTTGAATGTAGGCTTTGTGGGCAGGTACATATTGGTCAAAGGTAGGTTTATCGACTTTGCCTTCTTCAATTTTGACAAACCACGGCATCAGCTTCTTAACTCCATTTGCAGTAGACATTCTGCTTTAGTTATGACTGTTTTTGAGTAGCTTGGGATTGCGATGCCTGCGGCGATAAACTACGCGAATTCTCAACCTGACACAGATGGTGGCTGCGGGATTAACCCTGATTTTGCGACAAATACCGTCGGTAGGCGAATTAACCCTTGCTTCAAAACAAGCTCCCAAAACCAACCACTATTACTAATGTGGCAGAGGATGAAGATTACGACGATCTAGTTTATCTTGAGTATGGAGTTCGCCGTTCTTCTGAGATAACGCATCAGATCCTAGAGGGGTAACTGCTTGATAATTTTGACCAACAAGAAAATCTGGTCGAGGATTTATAACCGCTAAAGGAATATTCTCAATGCTGTTATAAGTAATAATCACAGTAGAACGCCCAAAAGGTGAGATATTATTTGTTGAGGCATGAACAATATTACTATCAAAAAATAGAACTGAACCTGCCGCAGCTTTTACAGAAGTAATTCCATACTTGGATACTAAACTAGTAATTGTTTTCTGGTTCAAAGAATACTTTAAATTAACACTAAAGCTCGATATCCATGTAGAACTCTCACCAGAATTATGAGAAGTTGTGGTTTCTCCTATAGGATTATGCTCCAAAACATCGATCATCTCTTCTTTATGTGAACCAGGAATAATAAATAGCGGCCCATTAAATTCATTCATATCATCTAATAAGCACATAGCATTGACTACTTGTGGTCTTGGCATCCCATCCTCCTTACGCCAATAAATATAGTCTTGATGCCATTTCCAAAGGTCGCCGCTAAATGCTGCTTTAAGATTGATTTTGAACTGGTATATATATACTTGACTCCCAACTATTTGCATAGCTGGTTCAACGATAAATGGATGACGTGTTAGAGAATTAAAAACATCATTGTTAGCATGGGAGCCATGAAGCGATCGCACAGTTTTACCATCTTTCTCAAGGATTTTTTTGGGTGAATCCTCCACAGACAAAGTGGATAATTCTGCTTTCATAATTCCAACTTCGGCGCGAGAAAAATATTCTGGTAATAAAATAAATCCTTGATTTTTATAGATTATTAATTGCTCTGTTGTTAAATACATACTAAAATCTTGTCTCTATGAATAATTAAAATCTAAACCTTTTAAAGCATAGAGTCATTGCAAAAAATACTTAAAAAATAATATTTTATTTATGAGTTAAACTACTACAAAATTGTGAAGTTGTTCATGACTGATTTAAGTATTTCTCATTAGGATGTAGTGCAACTATTTAGTAAATTTATCTGCTATAGCACTCCTACTTAGTTTGTGAATATCGCAAACTAAGTGCCTAAAATCACAGCCAAATAATTATTCATTCAACCTCTAAAGATTCGCTATATACTCTTTATATTCAAAAATCTATTACTTAGAAAATAAGCTAAATATTTACTGAGTAATTCAGTATCCATTGATGGACAGGAAAGGGAAATATCAGCAATTGCCTCTAGTGTATTGCGACAATCTAAATCAGGGGTATTTTGATATAGTTGCCATGCAGTCAGCCCTCGATGCACTTGTTCAGTTAACATCGGGATAAGAGGAAACAAAGAATTTTCCTGAGAGGATCGAGCTCGATCGATCAACTCATCTGTCCATTGAGGATAAGGTACTTTTTTAACTGGATATCCACAAGCTGATATCAACTCAAATAATCTAGTTAAATCGATATTTTGCGAAGCTAAAGGCACTAAATGAAATGCTTTACCCAGAGATTGCTTTTTTTTAGATATTTGAACAATAGTTTTACTAGCATAATCAACAGTAATTAAATCTTGTTTTTGATTGACTAAATCTGGAAAACTACCTACTTGTATACAACCCTCGATCAATCTAGACATGTAATCATCTGTATTAGTTACGCCAGTATCTGAATGACCCATTAAAAATCCCGATCTAATGACTGTTACAGGGATACCTCTTGATTTAGCAATCCAAACAAGTTTTTCAGCTACCCATTTACTTTGGATATAACCAATGTCTTGATAAAGATAAGTTTCACTAGGATCGATATCATCGTCCTCATAAAGGACTTTCAACCCATTAAAACAAGCAATTGTGCTAAAAACGGCAATTGTTGAGATGTAATGTACTGGCTTGAGTTGAGCATGACATGCCAATCTCAGAACTTCTTGAGTGCCAAAAACATTTGCCGCCTTCATTAGAGAATATGGTTTAGCAAAGCCGACTTCAGCACCACTGTGATAAATGACATCAATCTGCTCTGCTAGCCTCCCAAATTGCTCTAAAGACAGTCCTAGACGAGGCCGATCTAAATTTCCTGGGATGGCAATAATTCTTGAGCTTTGGCTTGCGTCCCAGATTAAATATTTTTCTAGGTTTTTCTGTAACCTTCTAAAACCTTCACTTTCGTTATTAGCACGCACAAGGCAATATATGTTAGCCTCAGTTTGCTGCAACAATTCATGTAGTAAGAAAGCACCCAGAAAGCCCGTAGCACCTGTTAAGAAAATATGCTTTGGCTGACTGATGTCCTTAACAAGCACTCCTTGGGGATAGATGTTTGGATCGAGTACGGCTTCAGCTTTGAAACTAATAACAGTATTGAGAGCAGCAGTTCCTCCGTGATGTAATTTATCAACTATCTGGCACAGTCCTTCTATAGTCTGCTGCTCAAAAATACATCTTACAGGCATCTGGACTTGAAAAGTTTCTCGCACATATATCATTAACTGTGCTGCTAATAGAGAATTACCGCCAAGTTCAAAGAAGTTATCTTGAATACCCACCCGATCAATGCCAAGTATCTTAATCCAGATACCGACCATTTTTTGCTCACTAATAGTCCGAGGTGTAATTAATGCAACTTCAAGAATTGGTCTGGATCGATCGGGAGCAGGTAATGCTCGCCGATCTAGTTTGCCACTGGGTGTTAGTGGCAACTTCTCTAAGCAAACAAAAGCTGTAGGTATCATATATTCTGGTAGCTTTTGTTTGAGAAAGTGGCGGAGTTCTAATGTCAGTTGGCTGTCATTCTCATATTGTTGGTTTTGCACCACATAAGCTACTAAATGCTTTTGTCCAGGTACATCTTCCCGATCTATGAGAACACTTGTCTTGACGGAGGGATGTTGTGCTAGTAAAGCTTCAATTTCTCCTAACTCGATTCGGAAGCCGCGAATCTTCACTTGACGATCGATACGACTGAGATACTCGATATTGCCATCTGGTAGATAACGTGCCAAATCCCCTGTTTTATATAATTTTGAATTATTGAAGGGGTTGGGAATAAACCGAGCATCTGTAAGATCGAAGCGGTTGAGATAACCACGTGCTATACCAATACCACCAATGTAAAGTTCTCCAGGTACACCTACAGGAACAGGTTGTAACTGAGAGTCTAATAGATAAATTTGACTGTTAGCAATGGGTCGTCCAATGGGTGGCAAAACTGACCAATCTGTAGGTGAATTGGCAAGGGTAAAAGCAGTCACTACATGAGTTTCAGATGGGCCATAGTGGTTGTGGAGAGTGCAGTTAGGTAATTTGTGAAATAAATGTGCGATCGCATCTGTAATGCGTAACTGTTCCCCAGCCGTAATCACTTCGCGTAAACTCCAGGGTACTATGCCTTCTATCCTTGCTATTTCGGCTAATTGTTGCAAAGCGACATAGGGTAGGAACAATCGCTCAATCCCTACTTGATTCAGAAATTGCAGCAGGTGTGTGGGTTCGCGACGCATTGATTCCGAAATCAATACCAATGTTCCGCCTATAGTCAGGGTGGCAAAGATTTCTTGGAAGGAAACATCAAAGCTAATCGGTGTATATTGCAGTGTTTTGCTGCCAAAGCCAACTGTAGAAGTTTGCGATTGCCAAGAAATTAAGTTGACTAAGGGACGGTGTGGCATCGCTACACCTTTTGGTTTACCAGTAGAACCGGAGGTGTAGATGACATAAGCTAAATTGTCAGGATGGATATTAATATCCAGGTTATTTTGGGCTTGGGTAGCAATATCCCTCCAGTCTCTATCCAAACAGACAATAGTAGCTTGATGTTCGGGAAGCTGCTCCAACAAACATTGCTGGGTTAATAGCACCGTTACTTGAGAGTCTGTCAGCATTAAGGATAAACGCTGCTGTGGATAGGCGGGATCTAGAGGTACATAAGCTCCACCAGCTTTGAGAATCGCTAATAAAGCTACGATCGTTTCTAGCGATCGCTCTACACAAATCCCTACCAATACATCTGACTGTACACCTAAAGTTTGTAAATAACGCGCCAGTTGATTGGCTCTGGCATTCAAGTCGTGATAAGTTATTTGTTGTTGGGCAAAAATTGCTGCTACAGAGTCAGGCGATCGCTCAACTTGCGCTTCAAATAGTTGGTGAATGCAACTTTGTTCCGGGTAATCTGCTTGAGTTTGATTCCATCCCACTAAGAATTGTTGGCGCTCAGTAGCTGTTAATAAGGGTAAATCTGCAACTTTCCGATCGGGATGAGCAACAATACCTGCCACTAAAGTCTGAAAATGTCCTCCGATGCGAGAGATGGTAGCAGCGTCAAATAAATCGGTGCTGTACTCAAACCAACCACTAATCCCATCTGGCGTTTCAAATAGTTCTAAAAACAGATCGAACTTGGCTGTGCCATTGTGTTCTAAACGATGGTTAACGATCAAACCAGAAAGTTCTATAACTGGTATGGGGACATTTTGCAGAGCAAAGCCGATTTGGAACAGGGGATGGCGACTCAAATCCCGTTCTGGTTCTAGTTCCTCTACTAATTTTTCAAAGGGTAAGTCTTGATGAGCATAAGCTTCTAAGGTCACTTCTCGCACTTGCTTGAGCAACTGGCGGAAAGTGGGAGAGTCTGAAAAATCACTGCGTAGTACTAAGGTGTTAACAAAGAATCCAATTAAATCCTCAATTTCCTGATAGTGACGGTTAGCAATTACGGAACCAACTTGGATATCTTCGCTATTCGTGTAACGGAATAGCAACGTTTGAAACGCTGCTAAGAGTGTCATAAATAAAGTCACTCCCTCCTCTTGGCTGAAGCGAGTTAGTGTCTCGCTGAGAGATTTCGAGAGTGCTAAAGGTTGGCGCGTCCCGCGATAAGTTTGGCTTGCTGGTCGGGGGCGATCGCTCGGTAACTGTAAAATGGGTAGATTGGCTAACTGCTGCTTCCAATAGTCTAGTTGCTCTGATAATACTTTTCCTTGTAACCATTGCCGTTGCCAAAGAGCAAAGTCTGCATACTGAATCGTTTGCTCAGTTAGGGGAGAAGGTTGACCGTTGGCGAAGGCTTGATATAGCAGTCTCAGTTCTCGGAAAAATGTCCCGACAGACCAACCATCAAAAACAATATGGTGAATGTTCAAAAGTAGTACATATTCTTCTGCACCTAACTGCAACAGGGTAGTTCGTACTAACGGCCCGCGATCGAGGTTAAAGGGTCGTTGGCACTCTGCGATCGTTAATCGCTGGATTTCTATGTCTTTTTGCGAGTCAGACAGCGATCTTAAATCTTTTAGATGCAAAGGTACTGTTAGGGTAGGAGCAATAATTTGTACTGGCTGCCCATTTAAAAAAGAAAAAGTGGTGCGTAAAACTTCATGGCGGCGAATAATTTCGTTAATGCTCTGTTCTAAGGCATTCAGATTTAGCTGACCAACCAAGTGAAAAGTTTGCGGTAGGTTGTATAAGGGATTGTTAGGTAAAAACTGTTCCAGAAACCATAATCGCTGCTGGGCAAAGGAAAGGGGCAAGTTTTGGTTACGCGTTACAGGTACAATTGTTTGAGTGTGGCATTCTAAATTTTCCTTGAGTTGTGCCTCCATACTTTCCGCCAACGTGGCAACAGTAGGTGCATCAAATAACTGCCGTAATGGCAAATCTAACTGATAGGTATCCCGAATCCGAGAAATTACCTGAGTGGCTAGCAGTGAGTGTCCCCCAATCTCAAAAAAGTTATCGTGGACACCGATCTGCTCCAATCTCAAAACTTGCAGCCAAATTTTTGCTAGTACTTCTTCAACAGGGGTACGAGGTGAAACAAAATCTTGCTCCAGATTCCGTCCGGTGCGATCGGGTGCTGGTAATGCCCGCCGATCTAATTTGCCATTTGGTGTTAGTGGCAATTTATTTAACATCGCAAAGCTGGAAGGCACCATGTAATCTGGCAGCTTCTCCTTAAGAAATTTACGGAGATTGCCACTGATTGTGCGCTGCAAAATTTTCCATAGATGTTGGGTTTCTAAGATATGCTCTATGCTTTGGTGAAACAGGACTTTTTCAGTGGGAGTTAGAACCAAGTTAATACCAGCGCGTTTACCCTGACTCCAAGCAACGCTGCCATTTAACCATAGTTCTTCCGATGTCACTGGCAAGCGTAGGCAAAGACGGACGCGCTTACCTGTTTCCCAACTAAAGGATACCCCTGCCAAACAAACACCGCCATTGGAAATATCCTCTGTTTGTAGTTCTACTATCTGGTTGTCATCAGTTTCCACTCGACAAACACTTTGATAAGGTACTCGCTCTGGAATTAGATTGGAAACAATATAACCAACTAGGCGCTTGTCCCCTGGTACATCCTCCCGCGCCATGACTGCGGCTTCGCGCACGTCAGGATGTTGCAACAGCATTGCTTCAATTTCACCTAGCTCAATGCGGAAGCCACGAATCTTCACCTGCTGGTCAATCCGACCAAGGTATACAATATTCCCGTCTGGTAAATAGCAAGCTAAATCACCTGTTTTATACAAGCGATCCGATTTTGCATAAGGATTGGAAATAAAACGTTCGGCAGTCAGATCGGGTCGATTGAGATAACCTCTAGCTAAACTATCGCCACCAATGTATAATTCTCCTGCAACACCGATAGGAACTGGTTTTAAGTCTGCATCAAGTAAGTAAAGTTGGGTGTTAGCGATCGCACGACCTATTGAGGGATAAGTTGGCCAGAAATCAGGATTTTTATCTAATGTCAAAGCCGTTACTACATGGGTTTCTGATGGCCCGTAGTGATTGTGAAATGAGCAGTATGGCAGCGATTTGAATAATTTGATAATGGCTGGGGTGATTTGCAGTTGCTCGCCTGTGGTGGTAACTTCTTTTAAGCTAGTAAATAATTCCAACTGAGATATTGCTAGTTCTGCCATTTGTTTTAATACAACAACAGGCAAGATAACTTTTTCAATCTCTTGGTTGTGAATAAAGTCAGCTAAGGCTGTAGTGTCCCGCCGTAGGTTTTCTGAGATCAGAAACAAAGTCCCTCCCGAACACCAAGCAGCAAACATTTCATGAAAGCTAGCATCGAAGCTTAAAGAAGCAAATTGCAGGGTACGTGCACCTGTTAATAGTGAGTTTAGATGCCATTCCAGTAAATTCACTAAAGGACGGTGAGCTAAACAGATACCTTTTGGTTTGCCTGTAGAACCAGAAGTGTAGATGATATAAGCTAAATTTTCAGATGTGACTTCACTATCAGGATTTTTATGACTGTATTGGCTAATCTTGTCCCAGTCAGTATCTAGACAGATAGCCTGTGAATTATGTTCGGGAAGCTTTGTTAATAGTTGTTGTTGAGTGAGCAATACTGATACTTGAGTATCCTCAAGCATAAAAGCTAAACGTTCCTGGGGATAGGCTGGATCTATTGGTACGTAAGCACAACCAGTTTTGAGAACTGCCAAAACTGCGATCGCCATCTCCAGCGTTCTCTCTACACAGATTCCTATCGGCATATCTGGTTTCATCCCTAGCGATTGCAGATAATGCGCTAGCTGATTTGCACGTTGATTTAGCTCTCGGTAGGTGAGTGAAGATTGTTCGTGCTTTTGCGCCTCTTTAAAGACTAATGCTATGGACTCTGGCGATCGCTCTACCTGTGCTTCAAATAATTGATGAACGCATTTATCTAATGCGTAATCTGTACTGGGATCATTCCAAGTTTCTACTAATTCTTGACGCTCATTTTCTAGTAATATATTCAGTTGTTCAAAATACTCGACTCCTTGACTAACTTGATTAGCTATAAACAGTAATCTTTCTAAAGAGTTTAGATAAACAAAATATTTCTCATTGTAAAATAGCTCTATTTCTAAATTATCATTAAAGTCATTAACAATAAGATGTATTTCATTTTCTGCAAATGAATTATGTATAATTAATTTAGAAGCTTCTTCGTTTATAAATATGTCAATAATACTAAAATTATAGAAATTATAAAAAAACTTCAATTGTTCGTCTTTTAAATAATTTCTTTGGAATAGAACAGAAATATTTTGTAACCGATCTAGATTTTTTCGATAATTCTTGATCCAAGAAATATAACTTATAATATTTGAGTTTTTATCTATACTCTTTTGGGGTACAACAACGGGAACTACTTGGTAAATACAACCTAGAACATTCAGTAACGGCTCATCTCTTTTACCAATAATGTCGTAAAATACAAAATCTGCTGGTGTTTGTAAATATTTACTCAAATAAATGCCATAAATAGCTCTAAAAAATGTCGAAAGACTACAATTAATTAATTGGCAATATGTTCTAATTTGTACTAATTCATCTCCAGTGATTTGTATTTTTCTTGAGTTAGCTCTATTTTTTCTCTCTATTGTTGTATAAGGTGTAATAGGAATAACATTACTTAAAGTTTTCAACCAGTACTGCTGAATATCTGGCGGATCAAATCGGATAACATAATCATCAATAAAATCATAAAAAGAATTACCTTCAAATATTTGAGGATTATTGCCTGTTTTTAAAGCTTGGTAGACTTTTCCTACCCTTTCAAAGAAAATTTTCCCAGAATATCCATCAAAAAGGATATGAGGCGCACCTAAAACAGCAGTATAGTTACCTTTTCTATCTTTGACTAAAATATTTTTAAATAAGTTATTTTTTTGCAACTCTAACTTAGTTTTAATTTTTTCTTCGACAACTTGCTCTAAACTCTTAAAATGATGATTATTCTGATCGATAAATTCAAAATTGACATCAGCATTTTTATCTACAAATTGAAAAACTTCGCCTTTATAAAAAACAAATCTAGTTTTTGTAATATCATCTTTTTGACATACTATTTTGATTGCCTGTTCCCAAACAAATCTGTCTACATTTTGTGATAGCTTAACCGACATCCCTAAAGTAAATACATTACTATCAGGATAAAGTATATTATCCAGATATAAATCTCTTTGTGTAGTTGTTAGTCGTGATATTTTGCCAATACTTGAAGGCTCAAAAAGCTCATTTAGTATAGTTCCTGTTACCAGAGCCATCAGAACTTCTGAAATTGAGATAGAAGAAACATCATTAATCATAATGAATTAATCGAGTAATTTAGAATTAGTTTGATAGATTGGGAGTTCAATTAAGAATTCAGTTCCTTCTCCTAATACTGACTGGCAACTTATTTTACCGTCATGCTTTTCCACAATAATTGTGTAGCTAATAGATAATCCTAATCCCGTACCTTTTCCAATAGGTTTGGTAGTAAAAAAAGGATTAAATATCTGAGAAAGTACATCTGATGTCATACCAGAGCCGTTGTCAGCAATGCGAATAGCTACTAGGCTATTATCTAATAATTCAGTAGTTATTTTGATATAACTTGAATTAAGTTCAGTTTCCTCCAATGAAGACTGAGATTTATATTCTTCTAAAGCATCAACAGCATTAGCTAATAAATTCATAAATACTTGATTAAGCTGACTTGGATAACAATTTACTAATGGTAAAGAGCCATAGCTTTTAATAATTTGAATCTTAGATTTTAATGATTCAGTTTTGAGTCGATGCTGCAAGATTAACAAAGTACTGTCAATACCTTCATGGATATTAACTTGCTTCATTTCTGCTTCATCCAAACGGGAGAAGTTACGTAAGCTCAGAACTATCTGACGGATGCGATCGGCTCCAACCTTCATTGAAGATAGTAATTTAGGTAAGTCTTGAAGCAAAAACTCCAAATCTATGTCCTCTTGTTCAGCCAGCATTTGAGGAGTCATGTTTGGCGCTCCTTGCTGATACATTTTAATTAGATATAATATATCTTCAATGTATTCACTAGCATGAGAAATATTGCCATAAATAAAATTAATTGGGTTATTAATTTCATGAGCTATACCAGCAACTAGTTGACCCAAAGCAGACATTTTTTCTCTTTGAATCATCTGCAATTGTGTAGTTTGTAGTTGTTTTAGTGTAAGTTCTAAGCGTTGTGCTTGTTCTTCCAAACGGAAATTTTTATCATGTAATTCTTGCGTTCTCTCTTCAACCTTTAGCTCCAGAGCTTTACTATAAATCTCTAAGTCCTGTTTAGCCTCTTGCAAATTATCATTTAGTTTAGATAGATTAGAATACAGCTTGGCATTCTCAATAGAAATAGCTGCCTGAGAGGCAAGAATCTTTAAAACTTCTAACCGTTCAGTAGTAAATGCATTGGTTGTTAAATTATTTTCTAAATACAAAATACCAATGAGTTTACTTTGATGAATTATTGGTGTACATAAAATTGACTTACATTTATTTTTAATAATATAAGAATCGTTAACAAATCTTCCTTCAATGCTAGCATCACCAATAATGACACTTTCTTTAGTTCTAATAACATAATTTAATATAGAGATTGGTACATATAGACTGTTTTCTAGAGGCATAGAAGTTTCCAAAAGGATCTTATTTTTATTAACTCCCACGGATGCTTCTATTACCATTTGACCGTTTTTCTCTAAAAGCAAGCAACTAGTTTGTGCTCCAGCATTTTCCATTACAATTTTCATTAACTTGGCTAGCAAATCATCTAGCATAATTTCACTAGAAATAGCTTGCGAAGCTTTAAAAACTGTAGACAAATCAAAAGATGCTAAATTGTTTATTTTGCTTGAAGTAGTTACTAAGTTAGCCTTCCAACTAGATGATTCCTGATTTACTATTAATGGGCAATAATCAGGGTATTTGGACTCTAAATCACTTACTTTGGCAATGGCTCCCCAACGTACATAAGCATGATAAGATTCTCTCAGGTAGAAGCTCGCCTGCTGATCTCTATCACGGGAAAAGTAAAATTCTGCTGTTAACTCGTTGGCTAGTGCTTCTTCTTGAAAATATCCCTGTTCTTTTGCTCCTTGAATAGCTAGCTCATAATACTCCATAGCTATAAAGGGTTGCCCTAAAACCCGGGCTTTTTCTGCTTCCACTAAATTATATTTATGCTGATAATTAGTAGGAGCATGACGAGCCCATACCCGCATTTTTTCTTGATTTAAATTAATGGCATTTATATATTCTTGTTGAGTGTTAGGTTCAACATTGGGATATAACCTAAGCATAGCTAAAGAATAATAAAAGTTGTGGATGCTAACTGTCACCATCCCCATGACGCTACTTATATATCCCGAAGCTAGTTTGGCATTATCAATTGCTTGAGGATAATCTTTAAATAAGTAAAGGAGAATCAATTTAGCAACATAAACAGCAAATAAAGAAGTAACATTATTAGTAGCTTGGAGATATGGCAGCATTGCTACTTCATTAAAACTATCGCCAATTAAGTGATATTTTTCTTGTGATTTTCCTTGCAAATTTAATGTCAATTGATGCCAAATTTTAATGTAGTTTATGGGAAAATCTAGTTTAAATTTTTGTAGTAAATTAATATATGATATTTGCTGTTGATCTACTGATTCGAGTTGTTCTCCTGTAAAAAATATATGACCGCAATAGTGGATAGAGCAATAGCCAACATATTCTATATCTCCAATTTCCAACGCGCTCTGAATCCCCTCCTGTAAAGGAGTAATACTTTCCCTAATATGCTCTTTCCAATGAAAGGTGAAACCATAAAATGGCGCATATACTTTACTTTTGAGTTCCTTGGCTTGAAACTGCTCTAATATCTGCCAAGCTATTTGACCAGAGTGATATCCAGCATCAATATTTTCTAGATAGCTACACAACACCATGCCATAACAAGAATATCCAGCAGCAGCCAAAGCTGAATGACCGTGTTGAATGCAGAGATTGACAACAGTCAAGATTATCTGGGGAAAAGTTGTACCTGTTGTGTCAGTAATAAAAGCAGCACCACCAACAGTAACAAGCATTTTTAAAGCCGCCAGTATATAAGGGTCTTTTACAACTGGAAAATTTTCTAAATCTTGAAGCTGAGGTAAATTAGCTACAGTGCTTTGCTGATTTGGTGCTGGTGATAGAGATATACCTAATTTTGCGATCGCTTCTAGTCCAGTATCAATGGCTTTAAGCATCTGATTTTGAGCCATATAAAACTGGACTTGTAATTGATAAGCCTTGACTCGATCGAGTAGATTGCTAGCTTTATCTAGAATAGTTTCAGTGAGAATGGCTGCTCGGTTAAAATTAGTATTTAAATACTCTAATTCTACGCTTTCTAGATGAAGTGCTAGCATTAAGTCGTAATTACTTTCCCAACTTGATGGTGTCAGTAATTCTAGGCCGACCGTTGAATAACTAAGGGCCGCTTCGTATGCTGATGATGCTTTTGCTTTTTGGCTAGTTATCAAATTTAATTGAGCTACCCGATCTTTTTGAGATTGCTCGTGGATAAATTCAGTTCCCAGATTGAGATGATTAACAATATCAAAAATATTCTCTTCAATTTCTTTTGTTGGAAGTGATTCTAGTAATAATTGCCCAATTTTCAGGTGGGTTTGTTTTCTTTGTGATTCTGGAATCAGGGAATAAGCTGCTTGCTGGACGCGATCGTGCAAAAATTTATATGAAACCTTTAATTCCTGAAATTTTAAGGGTATAGATTTATTCTCGTCAAAAAGCAGCGGAGCTTTATAGTTATCACTCAGTGGCAGAATTAGGCTTGCTTGAAGTGCTTCCCATAATTCCGATGCGGTTTCTAGCTGAGACTTTTCATTGACAATAGCTAGAATATTTATATTAAAACGATTGCCAATACAAGCAGCTAATTTTAAGATTTTTTGTGTCTTGTGAGGTAACTTTTTAATATTTCTAGTAATCAATTCTACAGGATCGCAATCTGTCAAACTAATGGTTTTAATTTGGTTAATTTCCCATTCCCATACCCCACGATTAAAATCAAAACTCAATAGTTTCTCTTGGTACATCGTTTGCAATAGCTGAGTTAAGAAAAAAGGATTACCCTGAGTTTTATTAAAAACAAATTCAGCTAATATTTTTGTTTTGTCTGTTGTGCTATGAAGGGTATCAAATATTAAATTAGAAACATTACTAATATTTAAAGGCTGTAATATAATATTACTTATAATTGCTCCTGACTTTTGAATTTCATTTAAGCTTTGATTAAAGTAATGAGTTGAGATGACTTCATTATCTCGATAGGCTCCAATCATCAAAAAATATTGGCTATCATCACCCATCAGCATCTCAATCAGCTTGAGAGAGGCTATATCTGCCCATTGTAAATCATCGAAAAATACAACAAGAGGATGTTCTTTCTGAGCAAATACCTGAATAAATTTTTGAAATACTCGATTGAAGCGACTTTGTGATTCAGTTGTCCCTAATTGTGCTACAGGTGACTGTTGACCTACAATTTTTTCAATGTCAGGAATAACATCAATAATAACTTGACCATTTTCACCAAATGCTTCTAAAAGCTGCTGTTTCCAAATAACTATTTTTTCGTAGCTCTCCGTTAATAGCTGTTGCGTCAACTCTTGAAATGATTCAATTAGAGCCGCATAAGGAATATTGCGCTTAAACTGATCGAATTTACCAGAAATAAAATATCCCCTTTTTTGGAGGATCGGTTTATGAATTTCATTAACTAAACAAGATTTACCAATACCTGCATAGCCTGAAACTAGTATCATCTCACTTCTTCCAATACTCACTCGCTCAAAAGCTGACAATAGAGATGTTACTTCTTCCTCGCGTCCATAGAGTTTTTGAGGTATGGTAAACTGACTAAATTTATCTAATTTGCCAGGAATAAAATTTTCGTTTTTTCGATTATTTAATAATTGTTTTAAACAAAATTCTATATCTGCTTTTAGCCCTAAACCACTTTGATATCTTTCTTCAGGAGTTTTCAATAATAGTTTCATTACTATATTAGATACTGCCTCTGGAATTTCTGAGTTGATATGATGAGGAGGTAGAGGCTGTTTTGCAATGTGAGAGTGAACTATTTCTAAGGGATCGTTACAATTAAATGGCAACTGAGAAGTCAGCATTTCATAAAAAGTTATGCCTAAAGAGTAAAAGTCTGTGCGATAGTCAATCGACCTATTCATCCGACCTGTTTGCTCTGGAGACATATAAGCCAGTGTTCCTTTAAGTAAATTAGGATTACTGAGCATTACATTTTCTTTTGATAAGCGTGATGCAATACTGAAGTCAGTAATTTTTACCTGCTTTGACTTAGGGTTAATAATGATATTTTGTGGTTTAATATCTTTATGAATAATATGTTGCTCGTGCAAATCTATAAGAATATCTATAAGCTGAATAGCTAGTTTTAAACAATCTATTATATTCAATTTACTACTATCAATAAATTGTTTGAGATTTTGCCCTCCGATATCCTCCAAAACTAAAGCAATACTATTTTGATAATTCTCTAATCCATAAACCTTAATAACCCCTGGTAAATTTAATGATTTAGAGATGTCATACTCATGTTTAAACTCTGTTACATATTCAAGATTATAATATTCCTGCTTAAGACTTTTTAGGATAACCATTCTTTCATTTGCAAATTCCAGCGCTCGATAAACTACAGTATCTAGACCATCTGAAATCTTTTCTATAATTTTGTATTTGGAATTAGTAAGCATTGGTTATGATTTTAAAATACTTATTAGGAGACGATTAACTAAGCAGGTATGCGGGAAAATTTATAACTATGTCATTGCGAACGGAGTGCAGCAAAGTGAAGCAATCACAAAGGTTTTGAGGTTTTTACATTTTGTTACATAGTTAGGTTTATTTGTGCCTACCTACTTACCCAATATTATTCTCGTTTAAGCTCAATCCTGAGCATAACTAAACGCAATGGAGTAGGATAGATAAAAAAATATACTGTTTCTTTGAGTTGTTCGCCGCAGGCTTTCCGCCCTCATCAGGAGCCAATGCAGTCTTAGAACTAAAAGCCAAGCTCAAGACTGCATTGGCGTAGAAACCGCTAAAACCATCCTGACTCAACGGAGTAAAAATAATTTAGGTATACAATTGTATTTTTGGCGTTTACGGTATAGGAGGCTTTCATCAACGGCAGGGCATTTTATTACTGGTTAGTAGCAACGAATAACATACATTTTTTCCATGCTACTACTACTAAAGCTGCATTGTAACCCGCTAATCTACTATTATTCTTAGGTCTGTTTAACTGGCAGGTATGTAATTGCCGCAATAACTATTTTAGTGAACTCCTTCGGCAATTATTGATGTATTCAGCGAAGGACATAATTTGACAGGTAGAGCGAGTTTTTGATTGATCTCTACAACTGTATTAGCTACCGATAAAAATACTATTCTGATTGGATTTGGACTGAGTTATTATTAAGATATATAGGTTAATCACCATTTGGCTTTACAGAATGATTAGCTTGTAGTAATCCAATAAAGATGCAAGACTGAAGTCGATTATTTTAACTTGTTTACTTTCGCAAATAATTGAAACATTAGCAGGTTTAATCTTATGTTGGATTTCTTTAGTCAAAGTGATTTATTGAATTACCTAGCGAATATCTCCCTGACTCAATTGAATCAGGAAGAATAAACATCGCAATTACTAGGCACTCCTCAAAGCTACAATGGGGTCAAGTTGAGCCGCACGACGGGCAGGAACAACGCCAAAGAATAAACCAATACCCCCAGAAACACCAACTGCCATAGTAATTGCTAGAGGAGAAAGACTCGCTTCTAAAGGAGTCAAAGCTCCCACTAACAGAATGCCACTAACACCAACCGCAGTCCCAACTAAGCCGCCAGCTGCCGAAACTATCACTGCCTCAATGATGAACTGGAGCAAAATATCTTGCTCAGTTGCACCGATCGCTTTTCTCAATCCGATTTCTTGGGTGCGTTCGGTGACGGAGACTAGCATAATATTCATAATGCCAATGCCGCCAACAAATAATGATATACCTGCGATCGCAGCTAACATAATTGTCAATGCACCTGTAATTTGCCCAACAGTTTGCAAGGCATCCTTTTGAGAGCGAAGAGTAAAGTCATCTTCACCATTAATTTTGTGCCGTAGACGCAACAAATTAGTAATTTGAAACTCTGCTGCATCCACGCTCTCAGAATCACGAGCGGCTGCAACGAGGTAATCTAAAGAAATACCATAGGGAGAATTCTTTCCTACAAGTCGGTTTGCTGAGGTTGTGATTGGTATTAAAGCAGCATTATCATAATCTGCTCCCACGCTGGAACCTTTGGCTGTTAACGTCCCAATCACTTGAAAGCTAGTATTTCCAAGTCGCAATTGCTGACCGATCGCGTTACTATTACCGAATAGTTTTTCTGCCAAATCTCCACCCAGCACAACGACTTGGTTACTTCGTTTGATGTCTACCTCAGAGAAAAACCTGCCTTTAGCAGTTTCAAAATCTCGCACCGATAGAAAGCTGGGAGTTGTGCCAATGATGTTGACATCGGTGTTTCGGTTGCGGTATGTAACTACCTGTCTGGTGTTTAACTCTGGTGCAACTCCCACTACTGTTGGGACTTGAGAGGCGATCGCTTCCGCATCTTGTAACACCAGAGTTTTTGGTACTTCAAAAGAGATCCGCTGAGTTTCTCGATTACCTGGCAGTACAAATAGCACATTTGGCCCTAATGACTCCAACTGTTTATTAACGTACTTTTGCCCACCTTCGCCAATACCGATCATGGCAATTACTGAGGCATTGCCAATAACTATACCCAACATAGTGAGGGCGCTACGCAGCTTATTTGATAACAGGGTTTTCCCCGCCATTTGGACGCTTTCTAAAAAATTCATATCTTAATAATTACGAATTATTCTGTTTTTCTTTGGCCTTTTCGATTTTGTAGTCTTTGGGTGGATTAACAAAAATGCGATCGCCTTCTTTAACTCCCTCTAAAATTTGAGTTTGGTTTTTGATTTGTGCCCCAACGGTAATTTCGCGGAACTGGGGTTTATTCTTTGCATCTGGTATAAGTACGCCAGTTTTGCCCTTTTCGGTGACAATTGACACAGTTGGTAACACTAAGGCATTATTAACGCGATCGCCTAAAAAAGTCAGATCCACATTTAAGCCAGAACGCAGTTTATCTATGCCAGTATCAAGAGCAACCCGCACCTGAAAAGATGTCACACCTTGTTCCACCACTGCTTCTGGAGCAATCAGGCGCACATGACCTTTAAAAATGCGATCGGGATAGGCATCAGCGACAATTTCCACTTGCTGCCTTTGTTTAATTCTGCCAATATCGGCTTCGGGAACTTGAGCTAATACTTCTAAACCGCGTGCTACAGCGACAATTGAACTGGAAGTTGCCGACGCACTCGTAGAAGCGGAAGTTGTCGGTGTCACAAAGGCCCCTGGTTCGGCATACTTTTGCGTCACAATTCCCGAAAGGGGAGCGCGAATAATTGTATCTTCCAACTGCACTTGCACGCCCTTCAATTGAGCCTCAGCGCTGGCAACAGCCGCTTGGCGCTGAACAATTTCCTCAGAACGAGTGCCATCTTGTAACAAGGTCAATGCCGCCCGTGCTTCATTTACAGCAGCTTGACGTTGGTCGATTTCCTCAGTTCGAGTGCCACTTTGGACTAACGACAATCGTTTTTTTATTTCTTCTAAACTGGCTTTAGCACTTTTGTCTTCGCTGATAGCTTGATCGAGTAATTGTTTTTTCTCTGCTCCCTCTTGGTATAAGTATTGGTAACGCTTTACCTGTTCGCTGGTATAGTTCGCCTTGGCTTGAGCCGCATCCACTTGGGATTGAGATTGGGCAATCTCTTGGGGACGATTACCGGCTCTCGCTGCGGCTAGCTGGGCTTGAGCTTGTGCTAACCGCGCCTTTGCTTGAGCGATTTCTTGAGGACGACTACCAGCAAGGGCTTCGGCTAATTGTGCTTGACTTTGGGCTAAGTTAGCTCGGTACTGACTCCTTTGAGCCTCAATACTCGCACTATCCATGCGGGCGAGGATTTGCCCTTGTTGAATGCGATCGCCTTGTTCGACATATAATTGCGATAAAACTCCGGGGTTCTTCGGACTAATATTTACGCTCTGAACCGGCACGACTTTACCACTAGCTGTAATCAGCAAAGTAACGTTTTGCGCTGCCACAGGCACAGTTAACTGAGCAATATCTTCTTTACTTCTCCCTTGATTCACCAGGGTGTAAGTTGTCACAGTACCCACAACCAAAGCACCGCCTGCTATCACCCCAATTAGCCAGCGTAATGGATACTTAACTTTGCCAATAACTGGAATTTCTATGTGAGTAGCCATATTATATAGAAGCCTGTAAATATTGTTGGGTACTAGTACCTTTTAGTTAAAGGGCAAGTGCAGAATACGGAGTCGGTACTTTGGGATTAAATTTTTATTACTAAACTAACAACTAGACGCATAATTAAGCTTCATAGTTGCTTAATATTACTTCATACTAGGCATTAGTATTTGTGTATGTCTTCACCTGAACGGGTGACTTTAGCCACTAGGGACTTCCAAAAAAAGATAATCAACCGCTGTGTAAGCAGCGGAGCAGGGGGAGGTAAACTCGTTTTGAAGGAATGAAATTGGATAATTTATTTTCTGGAAGTCCACTAGTAGTCTGTCAATAAATAATTGATGGATAAATTTCCTGTAGAGACGGCGATTTATCGCGTCTCTCTAACCGTCAAAATGAATTTGACAGACTACTAGTGCGTAACATAGTTTGATTTGCTCCCCATACGAGCAGATCCCCCCGCCTGTGGCTAACCGCTTTTTAAGGGTTGTTGGGGGAATCTGCTTGCAGCACTAAGCTAACTTTTATAGCACAAGGGAAAAATCTCTACTGGATGTAAAACTACTAAATCAGTGCAAAAATTTTCCGCCACATTTTTCTGTACTTGATTCCTAATCGTGGAAACAAATTTGTCAAGGTCGAATGGTTTAAGTAAATATTCTTCAAACTCTACATCTGGAATTTGATCGTGAGTACCTGTGGTAGATGTTGAAGTCACAATGATTGGGATATGATTTCCATTGTCTGCTTCCATCGCAGTCAATTTGTTTAGTAATGTATAAATACTTTCACCTAAGAACCTGATTTCACAAACGACGATGCTGGGTCTGAACCAACTTAAGATTTCTAAAGCTTCTTTTACTGAACCAGCAGTAATAACATTTGCGCTCAGACCTTGAAGAAAAATGGCGTACAAATCCCTACTATCGCGATCGTTCTCTACAACGAGTACTTGTACACCTTCGAGTATCCCATCTGTCAAGCAAAAGCCATTGATTAAATTCATAACAAGACCTGCGATTAGGACTTTCAGTGCAAAGCAATCTGAAAAATCTGTAGTTTTTAAGGAGGTGAGACAACCATATAGGTCAGATATAAATTAGCAGAGAACCATTTAATGGTTAAAATTACTAGGTTCTGTTCTTGTACTATGGGCGGGTGTTGTTTGATTTCCTAAATGAGTTGATTAACTACGACACAAAACGTAGGAAACTTTTTAATATAAGGGCATGGATGGCAATGCCCATTAGTGTCAATTTAGAGCCAGAGCAATAGAATTCGCGGTGAGCATAAATATCGATGCAAAGCGGCTTCCTATAGGGTAGCCCAGTTTGATTAACAGAAAATTAAGCTCTTATGTAACCCGCGTAGTTTTAGTAGCGTACATTAGCATAATACACTGAGAATCTGGGATGGTGCGTAAGAGAAGGGCGTAACAGATCCTACTTCTTACCAAAATATCCAATTCTCAACAGCGAATCATCCAGTTGTATTTTTGTCCATTCCTAGTGCCTTAAAGCTTTGTGTTAACTGCTGCCAGAGTAACTCAATTTCTTCGTAGCACTCCTGTGAAGAAAGTTTCTCTCCATTCTGTAGATTAGAGATGTAACAGACGCTTTGAGAAAATTCTTGAAGATTAGCATTGAATATAAGCTTTTGGGGTGTGAATTCACCTAGGTATGGATGGTGGTGATAGAGGAAATTGTCTTTGTTTAACTGATTGTAGTCATCCATATAAAAATCCTGATAGCGAAAATCCAAATTTTTGAGAGTAGGTTATCAGGTTCGCCTTAGCCCAACTTTATCCAAAATTAAGAATTCATTTTTCTTTATCCGGCAAAACCCCTGGCTTTTTAGCAAATACTGTTTCTCAGTCACAGATTCTCGATGAAGTTGCAAAGGTTTCTGTTTAGGTGTTTGTACAACCACTCCGCAGGAGTATCGCATTGCAAAATGGATAAAGTCTAAGTAAGTAGGCGAGAATAAATCAAAGTAGATTAAGTAATGTAAAAATTCTTGAGATGATTTTGTAGTGAAGGTTTCAGCCCTCAAAAGAGGACTAAAGTCCTCACTACAAACCTTGAATTATTCACGCCGCTCTACTTACCTTAGATATAGTTAATTTCAAAGGCACTAAATAACCAATCACTTGAATGGTTCTGTTGAAATACTATAAACATGGTGATGTTTGATTTTGTGAATGAGTTGATTAACTACGATATAAAATGTAATCAAAATTATTTTTGCAATCCAAACCTCTTTGAGGAATTAAGCAAGAGAGCTATTGCCATTCCCTATCCTCAAGTTCCTTTTGAGGTAATAATAAGGTGGCTTCAATTTCTTGCCTGATAGCAGCCGTCACTTCACAATTGCTATGCAAACAATCAAGTAGTAACTGATTGGCATCGTAGTATCGTTGCAGTACTTGCTCTTGTTCGGGGCTAAAGTGCCACTGGTGGTTAATGTTGCGATAATTAATGACCGTCATCTTTAACTGTTCAGCCCAAGCTGAATAGTTTGTCTGCCCCCATAGTTGCAATCGTTCTTGACTTTGACGAGAATTTGGGAATTGGTCAGAGAGTTGTTGCAGAGATTTATAGAGTCCAACATCCAGAACAATGCCCATAATGTTGCTTAGAGAATCTCCACAGGCGTGGATGTGGGCAAAGTCCTGGCTCCCATCAATTGCACACTGCACTAGTAAGTCATCTAATGCCGCATCCAGAAACATTCCCTGGTCGAGGCTGCTGGCTAGAGCAAAGTGAGAAGCTATGTGAGGAGTCCGACTCAAAGCAAGGTAAAATGCTCTAGTTGTCGCCTCTTTTGGTTGGTTTGGAATAGTGAGAGATTTTTGGCTCGCCCAGGTCAAAAACTCTTGTAAATGAGAGTCTTGAGCAACGAGTGCATCAATTTGTTGTTTCATCAACTGTACCAGAGAGTCTGCGCTTCGGAGCATGGTAGCTGTTAACAAGAAAATTTCGTGCCAGTGCGGATCTGTAATGTGACTAACTAATCCTTCTAGAGCTTGCCCAAACGCCTCTAGGTTATAACTGGCAACGATTTTTCTCGCCGTGAAGTATTCTTGAAACGCCAGATAGGAGAAGGAAAAAATTCCCCGCGCCCGTTCTGCTAGTAGCCCATGTTGAGCCTCGATCGCTTTCAGGGCCGCTTCACTTTCTATTTGCAGTTCTTCAGCATCCATCGGCACCTTAGTCAAATTCTGAATATAATCACTAATGTATTGCTCAACAGTGCGTTGCTCAAAAAAGTACTGACCTTGCTCAAATGTTGCTGCTGCAATCTGACTCAATAACTTGAGCTTTTGTGGTAATAAAAACCCTCGGTAAACTTCATCCCGTTCAATGCCTCTGGCTTCATCCCATTTGCCTAATAGCAGGTCTAAACCTTGCTTATAAAAGTCAGTCCGCTTAGTCGGAAATTTTTCTTGACCGTGAAACACCCAACAAGCAAGATGCAGAAATAGGGGTGTAACTACAAGTTGGCGAAATTGCCAGTTTTCATCTAAGTCTAACTTCTGAATAAACCCAACAGACTCCGCCTCACCATCTGGAATGTTGGTCTTGGTAAATGTCACAAACCATTTTTGAGCGAAGATTCGGATTTGTTCTGAGGTAAATGGGGCAATCTCAACATCGGTAAAGCCTCTGATGCTGAGTTTTCGAGATGCTGTTCGACAAGTGGCCACAAATTGATTTTTGTGATATTTATCTGAAAATCTGCGAATTTCGCTTAAGACAGTGTTGCTTTGTTGGTTCAGAATTTCATCCATGCCATCAAGCAACACTAACACTCTGCCTGCACTAAGTAAAGTTTCAATGACTGACGGATCTAAAATTCCCGATGTGAGGAACTCCTGGCGGATGTATTTTAATAGGCTGAACTCGTTGGTTACTTTAGATTCTTCAGTAAAATTTCTTAGGGTAATGAAGATTGGCACCTGATTCGCCGCAAATTCACCTTGGTTACATTGAATGGCGAGATGTTGCAAAAAGGTAGTTTTACCTACTCCTGGTTTGCCTAGCACCCTGAGCTTGGAGTATGTTTTAACTGCCTGTGTACCAGGTATTTGTTTTTGGTCAACTTCACCTAAGCCAAAACGGTTAAATTCTTTTGGATCGAGGTTTTGCAGTTCAGTAATTTCTAACGACTGAAGACTGGCAATTGACTCTAAAATATTTACATCAATATATATATCATCGATCGCAACAGGACGGCTGATATCCAATAACTGCAAAATCCCACACTGGTCTTGAATTTTGTCGAAGCGTTGCGATCGCACTTTTTCGACTAATATATCAATATCCAGCCCACCGATCTGGCTGTATTCTTCTAGTTCCATGAATTCTGCCGGCGGATTAGTTGCAATCTTCCGCCAATTCAGTGACAACACCGAACAAATTTCAATAAAGGTATGACGTTCAACCGGACGGCCGCTGAAAAACCTCCAAACCGGTTGTCTAGTCTTGAGGTTTACTTCCCCTGCTAGATTATCTTGAGTCCACCCCTTGAGAGCAAATGCTCTTTTAGCTTCTTGAATCCCGATGAGTGATGCCTGGAGCGATCGCTTGGCCATAGGACAAAAACCCTGCTCCTCAAATCATGGACTTTAACTTTTATTAATATCTGCAATCTTATAGCCTTTGTGTGATTCTAGCATTTTATGCACTTAAAGTTATACAAAATCCCAAAGTCTACTCTCATTTTTTTAACCTTTTGTGTTGAAATCAAACATTATATATTCATCTTATACATTTCAACCTTTTAGAAAACCTGAATTCAAACATTTGTCTGTAATGCTTAAATCCAGTTTGAACGCTTAGTAGATGGTTACTTGCTATCGAACAACTTTATAATTGCTTTATATAAGCATTGTTTTAGTTTAATATATCTTTATATTTAGAAAATTATCGTCAGAGAAATAACTGAATAATCTCTATTTTTTAATTTGTAGTTATTGACTCCATAATCAATATAAAACATGAATTTTTTATCAATCAAAAAAATACGTAACGTTATCGAAATTGCTGAATTAGTTTATGGAAAAATGGAATCTGGGATAACAAATAAACCTGAAATGTTTATAGATAAATTATCTAACTACTTAGAGGATTTCAACATTACAGGAAGGTCTTCAGTAAATATATTACACAAATATATTGACGAATTTTCCCAGCAAGAAAAAGCAGAGCTAATAGCTCTGATGTGGCTAGGTCGAGGTATAGCAGATGGACAGTTAGAAGACTTCCTAAATCTGGTTAAACAAGTAGTAGAGCTTATACCTCAAAATTATGCAACCACTTATATTATCGAAAGACCCCTTTTAGCAAAATATCTGCGGAACGGGCTTCAAAAACTAGATACATGGACTTCTTCTTTCTCGTGAAAAATCGTCAAGACATCAGGCTGACACTGCTTGACTAGTGCAATGATGTCTCTGGCTTCTTCTTGATATAAGTCTTCGACATAGCCACTTCTAGAAAGTTGTGCTTCTTTTTCACTATCAAAAGGGCCAAAGTAATAAGTACAGCGCGGAACAGCCGTATTAATTTCTACCCACCAAGCAAACTCTGATTGATTAGATTGAAATAAATTCATGAGGGATACCAATAATTAATTGAACTTGATTAAAGACATTATTGCTAAACTGGCATTTCTTGATAGCAGTAGCTACAACGCCAGTAAGCTACCCCTGAACTCACGTGACGGAGTAAAGTATTTGAACAGCAAAGACAAGTATACTTTGCCTTCATAGATTGACTGATTTCTGGAGATATATGATTCTGGCTGGAACCAGTAATCAAATTATTTTGACTCGTAAATAAATGTTTCATTTTCAAAGCCTCAATTGTTAGAAGACTTGTGTGTAAACTTTTGCCTCTTAGGAGAGAGGTCTGATATTTGATGAAAGTTGAGTTCCTTAAAATATATCTAGACAATAATGAGGTAGAAACTATCTATAGTCACTACCCCACAGATGTTACTCGCTATCTATATATTTACTGAGGAATCAATAATGATGTGGATGACACGGTTATCATCAGCAGCATCGAGTCTTGAGGCTGCCGATCGTAATCTGCATTAATACTATTGAAAGGATCAATTTTAAAACTTGAACCTTCAATCGGCTTTATGGGTATTACCTTACCGGAAACAACGTGATACGTCAGGAGTTCCTGGATTTTATTAATATTGTTGAGCAACGTCTCTACAGTACCAGATGGAAGCTTTGCAAACGCTTGGCTTGTAGATGCACAGGCGATGAACGAGTCAACGCCTTTGAGAGTATCTATCAGATTGGCAGCCTTGATTGCATCAACTAGGGTGCTAAAAGAACCAGCGTTAACGGCAGTATCAGTAATATCAGCCATTTATTTCACTTGGTTATGTGTAATTTGCTAATTATTTTCAGCATGACATCCTAGTGTTAGAAATCATGTGTTATTAAGTGGTTGAGTAGCGTATAAATTGTATAATTTGAGCTAATATTTCAGCTAAAAAATTAAATAATTAAAATCCGGCAGAATTTATGAGTTAGGAGTCAAAGGGAAAATCTTGTTAGCGACAATCCAAGATTTTTTATCAGGTTTGCAGTGCATTACAGAGCCTGCAACAGACTATACACTATTTTTAATCATTTGCGTCTACCTGTTTATATTGAGTTCGCTCAATTACTTGTAATATAGCGGTTCTCAATTGCATAGAATACAGACCTAACAAGAGCAGATACAACGCTTGTAGCCTTTTAGGGCTTTCCAAGAAATAAATTATTCATTTGTGGGATGGGCATCTTGCCCGTCCTAATATTGGGGACGGGCAAGATG
>NZ_NOLI01000064.1:0-43236 GCF_002245975.1 Nostoc sp. 'Peltigera membranacea cyanobiont' 213
TAACGTACCACAGCAAAGTTATTACCACTTACTCCTGCTACCAGAATCTTGCCATCACCTTGCAGGGCAATGCTGTAGCCGATATCGGTACTTCCCAAGTTAGTATTGACCTTGCCAGCACTACCAAAACTGCTGTCGAGAGTACCATCACTCTTGTAACGTACCACAGCAAAGTTATTATTACTTACTCCTGCTACCAAAATCTTGCCATCATCTTGCAAGGCAATGCTTCTACCAATGTCAGTACTGCCCAAGTTAGTAGTGACTTTGCCATCACTATCAAAGCTGGGATCGAGAACTACAGGTAGAATTGAAGTATAGGCTGCTATTACTTCTTGCCTAAATGCCAAATGAGGAACAATATCTCCTGTAGAAACCTCCAGTTCCCAATCACCACCTAATGCAGCGTTCCCTGTCAAGTCATTAGAGGCCGCTACTACTGCACCTGTCAATTCGCTCAGACAGCGTATAAACAAAACACCTGGTTCTGTTTGAGCTACGTTGCAACCATACAGCAGTAGTTGTGCATCTTCACTCAAAGCATTAGCCCAACCCATCAGGTCTGCTGCGTAGTAGTTGAGGGTTTCGTAGCTGAGTTGAGTGTTGCCCAAATAAATGCACCCAGGTGCGCCGTGAGAAACAATGTGCAGGCTAGTGATTCCCTGATGAGACTCCAGCACTTGACTAATTTGCTTAATGCCATCTTGGTTGGCATCTAAAAGTACAACAGAGGTATCTGGTAAAACACCCAGTACCAGACTTTGGTAATCTTCAACCTGTGGGTCAATAAAAACTATGCGGGTAGAATAAAAATCTAAAGTTGGGTTAGTACCAATATTGATAAATAATCTTTTATTTATAACAGTGTGCTTTGTCATAACTAAGTACCTGATATTGAGCAAAAATGAAAATTTTTGCAAGTAATTTATGGTAGATGCATTCAATTTAGGAATAAAATAAATTCTTTTCCTCGGTAGATACACTAGTTTCCTTAATGAAGTTTCAGGAATCTGCGGAGCATAAAAAGTACCTCCAATCCTTGATGTAAAAAGGAAATATGTTGATTAGGTAAAAAGCTTTCAAAGTCAGTTCAATCAAAGACAATTTATAAATTGATACAAAAAATTTGTCTTATTTATGTTTAAAGCTAATTTCCAACAAACTTTGTTCAGGAACTGCATACAACAAGCAATAGAGAAACAGACTTTTCAAGTTGTACTGAGTGAGTTTTTTCAAAAATGAAATAGGAGTCCTATATGATCCGGTAAGTATGGTCTAGGCGAAGACAGATTATGACGCAAACAATTTCAATCAACGACTCTGGGCGCTTGCAACTCACACCACTAGAAATCCCATCTCGTCTACTGTTAGGGCCAGGGCCATCAAATGCCCATCCCACAGTTCTCCAAGCAATGAATACCCCACCAGTTGGTCATCTTGACCCAACTTTTCTCGCACTCATGGATGAAATTCAGTCATTGCTACGCTACGTATGGCAGACAGAAAACCCACTCACCATTGCAGTC
The DNA here is from genome assembly GCF_002245975.1 of Nostoc sp. 'Peltigera membranacea cyanobiont' 213. NCBI lineage: Bacteria > Bacillati > Cyanobacteriota > Cyanophyceae > Nostocales > Nostocaceae > Nostoc > Nostoc sp. 'Peltigera membranacea cyanobiont' 213. The sequence goes on from NZ_NOLI01000064.1 coordinate 1,527, forward strand.
AGTGGTACGGGAACAGCTGCAATGGAAGCAACGATCGCTAATGCTGTTGAACCTGGTAATGTCGTTTTGATTGGTGCAGCTGGTTATTTTGGTAATCGTCTCGTAGATATGGCTGGACGTTATGGTGCTGATGTGCGAACCATTACCAAACCTTGGGGACAAGTCTTCAACCTAGATGAACTCAAGACTGCCTTAGAAACTCATCGTCCGGCTATTTTAGCTCTAGTTCATGCCGAAACTTCCACCGGCGCACGGCAACCCTTAGAAGGAGTCGCTGATTTGTGTCGTGAATTTGGCACTTTGCTGCTGGTGGATACTGTGACAAGTTTGGGTGGCGTTCCATTATTTTTGGATGCTTGGGGAGTTGACTTAGCCTATAGTTGTAGCCAAAAAGGGTTGGGTTGTCCGCCTGGTGCTTCGCCTTTTACTATGAGTGCGCGTGCAGTTGAGAAATTGCAACAGCGCCCAACAAAGGTTGCAAACTGGTATTTGGATATGTCGTTACTGGGTAAGTATTGGGGCGCTGAACGCACCTATCACCACACAGCACCGATTAATTTATATTACGCATTGCGGGAAGCACTACGTTTGCTTGCAGAAGAGGGATTAGCAAACTCCTGGCAAAGGCATCAGAAAAACGTAGAGTATCTCTGGGAAGGGTTGGAGAATTTAGGATTGAGTATGCACGTTAAACAAGAGTATAGACTACCAACCCTTACCACTGTTTGCATTCCAGCAGGAGTAGATGGGAAAGCGATCGCACAAAAGTTACTCAATGAACATAATATTGAGATTGGTGGTGGTCTTGGCGAACTCGCTGGTAAAGTCTGGCGCGTGGGATTGATGGGCTTTAATAGTCGAAAGGAAAGTGTTGACCAACTTTTAGCAGCACTGCGGCAGGTTTTGCCTAAGTAGTTTTTCGGCTAAACAAGTGCGTTAACGGTAGCTTAACGCACTTTGTCTGGCGCTACAATTATCGAAACAGAATTCAGAAGTCAGGAGTCAGAATGGGCTAAACGCCCCGCTATCGCTAACACAATGAATTTTGTACGACTGGCGGATAGCGCCGGCGGCAAGCGAGTCCGCGTACCCCTGCGGGGAAGTAAGCTACGCGCAGCGTCTTGTAGAGAGGGTCTTGATTCTGACTTCTGAATTCTTCTTCAACGAGTTATAAAACTTTCAATACGCTACAACAGAAAAAACCCTCTGCTAAACCTGTGAAAAAAAGAGTAACACTCACCTTCCCGAAACGCGCTGTGCAAATGCCAGTCACTTATGTACTGGCCAAAGAGTTCAACGTCGCTGCCAATATTATCCGCGCCCAAGTTGCCCCAAATCAAATTGGCAAACTGGTAGTGGAACTAGCTGGAGATATCGATCAATTAGATGCCGCTATCGAATGGATGCGATCGCGGCATGTTAATGTTTCTTATACTTTAGGCGAAATTGCGATCGATGAGGATGTGTGTGTCCATTGCGGCTTGTGTACTGGGGTTTGTCCTACTGAAGCCCTGACTCTCCACCCTGAGACGTATAAACTGACATTCACGCGATCGCGTTGTATTGTCTGCGAACAGTGTATCCCCACTTGTCCCGTACAAGCAATCTCTACTAACCTTTAACAATCCAAAATCGATCCTATTCCAGCTTAAACACATCTGCTAATACACCACCATCACCCACCAACCTAGTTTTGGCTGGAGAGTCATAAACCACCAATAGCGAAGGTATACCAGCTACATCCTGAAACAGCGCCATTCCTTCAGCACGATCTTCCCGGTTTCCATAGGGAATATCTTGTACAAAATCTGGATTGCTGAAGATATTTTCTCGTAAGTTAACGCCATTTGTCCAACGATACACTTGCATGGGCCCATCTAAATCCATCGTTGGGCCGGCTAAAATCAACAAATCTTTTCCATCTACACACAAATCCCGAATTCCCAAGCCATTCAACCAGATAAAATGCTTTTTATATAACTCCTTCGCTTCTCCAATTTGCCGCAGTTTTAGAATTCCAGCGCTAGAATCTTCTAACTCAATTTCCAGTATCACAGCCCAACCCCGCAATACAGGCCCACGCAAACCCAAAAAAATCCGGTTTTGATAAACACCTATTCCTTCAATATCAAAACCATTATCTTTTCCTGGAATTAATGCTTTGATAAACAAGCCTAAATGGGGATCGTCTGCCAAAGCTGTCATCAGCAAATTACCCTGTTCCGTTATCTCTAGTTTAGCAGCACTCAACTGCACATCTGGATTTTGGGGATGTGGGTAAGATGAGAATAACTTCCCGTCTATTAAAGGAATCCGTCCTAAGACGTAACGATTAGGTTCTGACTCAATTTTTGCCAGCCTTTTAAAGTTTTGGACATCAGTCTTATCATCGAGTTTGGGTTTTTTACGTTTGTAGCTATGAGAACCAACAAACCATAGATAATCATCAGTGTAAGCAAGTCCTTCTATATCAACTTCTTGATTTTCTGGTGCAGGTAAGTCGATGAATTCTGCTACTCTAAATTGTTGATGCTCTGTAAATTTATCAGTATCAGCTAAAGATAGCCGCTCAATAGTTGAGGTTTCATCTGACCCTAACCATAAATACTTCTGATGTGTTAGCAGCACTGCTGATAAGTCTTCTCTATGTTCTTTAAAATTATCTACAAAAGTCAATAAAACTTGATTACACAAATGTGAGTTTGACATTTTAAATCATCTTCATGGTTACAAAAAGATTAATCATGATATCATAATAAATAATTTAATGTCATCTCAATATTTTTAGAAGCTATAGTACATATCAAATTGCAACGAGTAAGTCTGCTCCTTACCTATTGATAGATGCTGCATATTTAGAGAGAAAATATGCAGCATCTACCAATAGTTATAATAAAAACTTTCAATTCTCAGGGACGAAAAAATATAACAATACTATTAGATGAGATCCAAACTTTTAACTAATGTTATTATGCAATAACCTCATGAGGTATGTCATTAAGATAAATTATGAAATTAGCTACAAAACCCACGGTAAAAACTCTAGGGGACTACGCCTACCAAGCGATTCAAAAACACGTTAAGAAAACCTGGAAGTGGGAAAAATCAGTAAAGAAAGACGAAGATCCAGAAGCACTGCATCAAATGCGAGTGGGGATGCGTCGCTTAAGGACAGCTGTAACTAGGTTTGAGCTAGCGTTAGATTTGTCGAAACCAGTCAGCGATAAAAATATCGGTAAAATAGCCCGTCGTCTTGGTAATCTCCGAGATTTAGATGTACTCAAAGAAAGTTTGGAAAACAATTACAAACCAAAATTACCCCGCAAAGAACAAGAATCTCTACAAACAGCTTTCACGGCTTTAGCTAAACAACGTGAAGATGTACTATCGAGTGTGCAGAAAACGTTAAAAGATGAATCTTACAAGTCTTTAAAAGAGACATTAGATAAGTGGTTGGATAAACCAAGTTATCTACCTTTAGCATCTATTACTATTCAGCAAGTACTACCAGATTTACTTTTACCAGAAGTTAGTAACTTCTTACTGCATCCAGGTTGGTTAGTTGGCACTCAATTTGTCGATTCAGAACTGAAGATCCAGAAAAACTGGGAACCAGAAAAGATCGAAAAACAATTGACAACAGAAGGCGAAATTCTTCATAGTTTGCGAAAAGAAGCTAAACGCATCCGCTACCAGATGGAGTTATTTACTGACTTATATGGCGAGTCTTACGAAGCTTATCTTACAGAAGTGAAAAGTATCCAAGAAATTTTGGGTACGATGCAAGATAGTGCAGTCTTAACTGACTGGCTTGCAAATGTATTCAAATCAGAAATTCAGACTGAGTTGCCTACTCTTGCTACTTTGCTAACTGAAAATCGTTACCAGTCGTGGCAGCAGTGGCAGCCTTTGCAAGAACGGTATCTGAAAGCTGAAACTAGGCATAGCTTTCATTTAACAATACTGCACCCGCTTTCAGGAGTAATAAATTAAAAGATTAAACTTCTTAGCTCAGAATTTAGACTAGTTCCTATCAGTCTCAGAGTCAATTCTGAGGCTGATAGCTAAGTTTAATTTATATATAGGAATCCGGTTTGATTTCTGAAAAGATACGTAGGGTGTGTTAGCGACAGCGTAACGCACGAAACCCTTGATAGTGGTGCGTTATGAACTTCGTTCTAACACACCCTACATACCTAATTTTGTTCAAAAATCAAATAGGAGTCCTATACGAGATTGTGACTTACCCCGAAGGATAAAAAATGAACCGCATACCTCTGCGGGGAAGCAAGCTACGCGCAGCGTTTCGTTAGAGAAGGACACATAGACGCGGCGCAGGGTAGGACACAAAGGCAAGAGGATTGAAAAGGGTTTTTGCATCACTCCCGTTTATTTTTGCCAAATTGGGATGATTCCCTGAACCTATCCCACTATTCTAAAAATCCCTAGTTCTTTTTGTAAAATTGATATCTATAAAGAATCTGGCGATAAATAAAGACGGGTTGCAGCCCGTCTAAATAGCTTGAAAGTGCAAATACACCTTGTATTAGGACTGAAGATAACACGGTTAATTTTTTTAGGGCTGCCAATTTGCCAAATCATAAAAAGAATAAATTTTAGAACCGTCGCAAAAATCCTGAGATTTCCGACTAAATCATTCACCCACGCATGTTTGAAGATTTGCGGGAATTGCGATGTCTGAAGACAAGCCCGGAGTTTCAGAGTCCCCTCCAGTCTAAAAGCAGTAATAATTCTCCTCAAAAAGTATTGCTTTGTCTAAATAAGTCATAGTAGAGGTTATAGCTACTGGATACAGAAGCTTCTCTAATATGCTGTCAGGCTGGTTCACCTTTACATGAACTTAGCCAGCAACGATAATCAAGGTTTATAAGTATCAAATATGAATGTTCTACTTCTATATCCCCGTTTTCCAAAAAGTTTTTGGTCTTTTGAAAAAACACTGGCTTTATTAGACCGTAAAGCAATGCTACCGCCTTTAGGTTTGGTAACTGTAGCCGCGATATTACCGCAAGAATGGGAGTATAAGCTAGTAGATCGAAATGTTCGCGACTGTACAGAGGCAGAGTGGGCTTGGGCAGATTTGGTGATTATGTCGGCGATGATTGTGCAAAAAGAAGATTTGCTCTGTCAGATAGTAGAAGCAAAACGCAGAGGTAAACGAGTCGCTGTAGGTGGGCCTTTCCCGACAGCGTTACCAGATGAAATGACATCCGCCGGCGCAGATTACTTGATATTAGACGAAGGGGAAATTACCCTACCCTTATTTGTAGCAGCGATCGCACGCGGCGATCGCACAGGTATCTTTCGTTCTGGCGGTGAAAAACCAGATGTTACCAACACTCCCACCCCTCGCTTCGACTTGCTCGAGTTTGAAGCTTATGCAGAAATGTCAGTGCAATTTTCTCGTGGATGTCCCTTTCAGTGTGAATTCTGCGACATTATTGTGCTGTACGGACGCAAACCTCGCACCAAAAACCCAGAACAAATATTAGCAGAACTAGATTATCTCTACAAACTGGGTTGGCGGCGCAGTATTTTTATGGTGGATGACAACTTCATTGGTAATAAGCGGAATGTCAAATTATTTTTGAAGTCTCTTCTGCCCTGGATGGTAGAACATAATTATCCTTTTTCTTTTGCTACAGAGGCTTCAGTTGATTTAGCCCAAGATCAAGAACTGATGGACTTGATGGTAGTGTGTAATTTTGGAGCCGTTTTTCTGGGAATTGAAACCCCCGACGAAGAAAGTCTCACTTTCACTCAGAAATACCAGAATACGCGAGATTCACTCAGTGATGCGGTGAATAAGATTACCCGCTCAGGGTTACGAGTCATGGCAGGCTTTATCATTGGGTTTGATGGCGAGAAAGTAGGAGCCGGTGCGCGAATTGTCAAGTTTGTTGAGCAAACAGCAATACCCACAGCCTTATTTAGTATGTTGCAAGCGCTTCCAGATACAGCCCTTTGGCATCGATTAGAAAAGGAAGGACGACTCCGCAATAAATCGGCCAACATCAACCAAACTACGTTGATGAACTTTGTCCCAACTCGACCGTTAGAAGACATTGCTCGTGAATATGTGCAGGCGTTCTGTGATTTGTATGAGCCAGAGCGGTTTTTGGAGCGTACATACAAACACTTCCGTCTTTTGGGTGAAGCAACCTACCCGAATAAGGGCAAAGGTAGGAAGAAACAATTGAACTGGAAAGTCCTCCGAGCATTGCTAGTAATTTGCTGGCGGCAAGGTGTACGTCGTCAGACGCGCTGGCAATTCTGGCGTTACTTGTGGAGTATGTATCGGCATAATCCGGGTGGAGTGAGTAGCTATTTAGCCGTTTGTGCCCAAATTGAGCATTTCTTGGAGTATCGCCAAATTGTCAGGGATGAAATTGAGGCTCAAGTGGCTGAATTTTTGGAAGCAGAAGCTAGGGTAAAACTTGAAACACAAGTGATGGTTAGTTTGTAGCAAATTAAATTTGGCAATACCTTGCAATGCCAATGCATCTCGATGCAATGTTAATGCGTCCCTCTGCAATGGCAATGCATCTTGATGCAATGTTAATGCGTCCCTCTGCAATGGCAATGCATCTCAATGCAATGTTAATGCGTCCCTATGCAATGGCAATGCATCTCGATACAATGTTAATGCGTCCCTCTGCAATGGCAATGCATCTCGATACAATGTTAATGCGTCCCCTGGCATTAAGACGCTACGCTTTTAGGCAAAATTGCATTATGTTACCATGCCATCGGATAATTTGGAGATTAGTGAAGCGATCGCAGCACAGTTTGCTCAATTAGTGCTGGATTGTATCGAGCGGGAGTATCCCAACAGTAATTTGTATTGGGCTGATAGCGACGAAGATATCAAACCACCGCGTCAATTGACTCCTGCTTTTTATGGCTGCTTAGATTGGCATTCAGCCGTACATGGTCACTGGTTGCTGGTACGTCTGTTGCGTCATTTCCCCGAAGCCTCATTCAACACAGCTTCAAAGCAAGCACTTAGCCAGAGTTTAACACCTGAGAAGATTCAAGGAGAAATTGCCCACTTCCAACGGCTACCTTTTTATGAATTTCCTTACGGTGTAGCATGGTTTCTGCAACTGACTGCGGAACTTCACGAGTGGAATCATCCTCAAGGGAAAAAATGGCGGGTTGTATTGGAACCGCTAGAAAAGTTGATTGCAGATAACTTACAGCGCTGGATTGACAGACTGAGACTTCCAAACCGCACAGGAATGCATAGCCAAACAGCTTTTGCACTTGGTTTGATGCTAGATTGGGCAAGGATTACCGAAAATACTGATTTTATTCAGTTAGTAGAGAACAAAGCACGGCAATTTTATTTTAGCGATCGCAACTACTCCTTACAATTTGAGCCGCTTGGCTACGATTTTCTCTCCCCTGGACTTGCTGAAGCAGACTTAATGCGGCGAGTCTTGCCAACAACAGATTTTACCGACTGGCTGACTGATTTTCTGCCCCAAATACCCATTGATAATTCGGTAAATTGGTTAGAACCTGCAATAGTAGATAATCCTCAAGATTATATGCAAGCCCACTTCTACGGACTTAATCTCAGTCGAGCTTGGATGCTTGATGGTATTATATCTGGATTGGCAAATAGCGATCGCCGCATCGAAACACTCCGCTCTACTGCCCTTCACCATCGTCAGCATGGACTAACAGATGTTGTAATCGAACATTATGCAGCTAGTCACTGGCTAGGAACTTTTGCTATTTATCTTTTAACGAATCGCGGGTTGCAAGGGCAAATTATTTAACAAATTATTTAAACAGTCTGGGCGATCTAATACAAATTCTCCATGAAGATGCACATAATATTTATTAAACGAACCGCAAAGTACGCAAAGAAAGAGATGGCTTGAGGAATTAATCATTAAGTGCAAGTAGTTTACAGAGAATTGGTATAACAACCTATCGAGACTTTTTCAATAGGGTTTTCCCAATCCCCAATGCCCCAATCCTTAAAATATGCCAAGTAAATATGCCTTAACTTGCTGATACTGTCAGGATCAAAGAGTAAAGAGTAAAAGGCAATATATTTTGACTTTTAACTTTCTCCTTTTGTTCAACTTCCACCACAACGGGAGGCTTAATCTTGACTAAATTGAAAGTTGGTATCAATGGCTTCGGTCGAATCGGGCGACTCGTGCTTCGCGCTGGTATCGATAATCCCAATATCGAGTTTGTAGGCATTAATGACCTAGTACCACCAGATAACCTCGCTTACCTCTTAAAGTACGACTCAACCCACGGTAAATTAAAGCATAAAGTTGAAGCCAAGGAAGATGGCATCCTCATTGACGGACATTTCATCCCTTGCGTGTCGGTGAGGAATCCAGCAGAGTTACCTTGGGGAAAATTAGGTGCAGATTATGTCGTGGAAGCCACCGGACTCTTCACCGATCGCGAAGGAGCCGCAAACCACCTGAAAGCAGGTGCAAAGCGTGTAATAATTTCCGCTCCCACTAAAGATCCAGAGAGAGTTACTACCTTACTGATGGGTGTCAATCATCACCTATTTGACCCCAGCAAAGATATCATTGTCTCCAATGCTAGCTGCACTACAAACTGTCTAGCTCCTATAGCTAAGGTTATCAATGACAACTTTGGGTTGACTGAAGGGTTGATGACCACAGTTCATGCCATGACTGCCACTCAGCCAACTGTAGACGGTCCCAGTAAGAAAGATTGGCGGGGTGGTCGAGGTGCAAGCCAGAATATTATTCCCTCTTCCACAGGCGCAGCTAAAGCCGTAGCACTGGTTTTACCAGAATTGAAGGGTAGATTGACTGGTATGGCATTGCGAGTTCCGACTCCCGATGTCTCTGTAGTTGATTTAACTTTCAAAACTGCCAAAGCCACTAGTTATAAAGAAATCTGTGCTGCCATGAAGGAGGCTGCCGCAGGTTCACTAGCGGGTATTTTGGGCTACACAGATGAAGAAGTAGTTTCCACAGATTTTCAAGGCGATACCCATTCTAGTATCTTCGACGCAGGTGCTGGGATTGAGTTGAATTCAAACTTCTTCAAGGTAATTGCCTGGTATGACAACGAGTGGGGTTACTCGAATCGCGTGATTGACCTGATGTTGTCTATGTCACAAAAGGAAAAACTCGCTCCGACAGCTGTTGTATAATTCGTAATTCGTAATTCGTAATTCGTAATTGAATAGGGGTTGAAACTCACGAATAATAAACAGCTTGTATGTTATTAGTCGGGGTTGAAATCCCCATTACAAAACATAATTACGAACTACGAATTGTTTAATGGTCATTGGTGATTAACCTTTGACTTTTGGGATTTGGGTCAAATGGGAAAGATGCCGAAAACAAAACGCAATCTAGTATTTTTATTTAGCAAACCAGTGATATGAAGCAAATGTGATTTTTGGCTCGTAATACTAATTCTTTGAAAGAAGGCTAAAGATTTAAACCCGAAAACCCAAATAAAATCTGAAGTCTCTGAATTACGAATTACGAATTACGAATTACGAATTCACAGGTTACTCCTCAACCCCTAATCCCTATGCGTCGAACCAAAATCATTTGTACTGTTGGGCCGGCTACATCTGCACTCGAAAAGCTGCAAGGCTTGGTAGAAGCTGGTATGAATGTGGCACGGTTGAATTTTTCCCACGGGGCTTATGAATTCCACGCCCAAACTGCTCAGTATCTCAGACAGATTAGCACTGAGCAGCAAAAGCCGATCGCAATTATGCAAGACCTGTGTGGCCCCAAAATCCGTTTGGGAATTTTACCACCGGAAGGATTAAATTTAGAAGCTGGTACTGAAGTCACCTTTGTTTTGCAAGAAAAAGGTGAGAGTATTGACGAAATACCTCTACCACTGCCGACTTTGTTCGCAATGGTGCGACCAGGTGAACCAATTTTAATTAATGATGGTCGCGTTAAATTGATTGTTAGCGATCGCGATGCCGATCGCATTCGCGCCCAAGTGAAAACTGGCGGGTTAATTTCCACACATAAAGGAGTAAACCTTCCACAAACTCCTTTACCTGTTAGTTCCATCACCGAAAAAGACTTGCTGGATCTACGCTTTGGAATTCAGTTAGGTGTAGACTGGGTAGCGGTGTCCTTTGTCCAATCGCCACAAGACTTAGAACCCGCTAGGCGCATGATTGAAGCTGCTGGCGCTTCCATCCGCTTAATTGCCAAAATCGAAAGAGCAGAAGCAGTAGAGAATTTTGATTCCATTCTGAAAGTTGCCGACGCAATTATGATTGCTCGTGGCGATTTAGGGGTGGAAGTCCCAATTCACGAAGTACCCCTGATTCAAAAAGATATTATTCGCCGTTGCAATCGGGCTGGCAAACCGGTGATTACAGCCACCCAAATGCTAGAGTCGATGATTAGCGCCCCCGATCCCACCCGCGCTGAAGCAACGGATGTTGCCAACTCAATTTTAGATGGGACAGACGCGGTAATGCTTTCTGGTGAAACAGCTGTCGGACAATATCCCGTAGCCGCCGTTCAGATGATGCACAACATCGCGGTGCGGACAGAACAGGCTCTAGATGAGGGTAGTAAACATGCCTGGTGTCATGAAGCAGGGAGTCTAAGCGTTACCGAATCTGTAGCAGAATCAGTCTGTCGCATCGCTTATGAAACAGGTTCGCGGGCAATTCTTTGCAACACTTCATCAGGAAGTACAGCGAGAATGGTGTCTAAATATCGGCCAACTTCTCCCATTATTGCCCTCACCTCTGAGATCGCCACTTATCGCCAACTAGCCCTTTCTTGGGGTGTGGAAGCTTTGCTAATCCCACCAGTCCACAATGCTGAAGAGATGTTTACCAACGTGGTAAACACAGTTGTAGATATGGGTCTAGCGAATAAGGGCGATAAAGTAGTGATTACCTCTGGCGTTCCAATTGGTAAATCGGGCACAACTAGCTTAATCAAAGTGCATTCCATTGGACAGCCAATTTCGGCATAAGGCATCTAGAATAGGGCTGTGGCTCTAGATAGTAAAGCAAAATTAGGCAATCATTAAGAAAAATTGCCAGAATCAGAATTGAAGGGACTGGAGACTGGGGACTGGTGATTGGGGACTAGGGACTGGGGACTAGGGACTGAGGATGGGGAGACAAGGAGCAGAATAATAACTCTTAACTCCTAATTCTTAACTCCTAACTCCTAACTCTAACCCAGCACTCAGCACTCGCTAGGGAATAAGTCAATCCTGTAACATTCATCACGGAGTCTTTTATGTCTAAGAATTTACTAGAACAATTGCGAGAAGTGACTGTTGTAGTGGCGGATACGGGGGATATCCAGGCAATTGAAAAGTTCAAACCCCGAGATGCCACCACTAATCCTTCTCTGATTACTGCTGCGGCACAAATGCCAGAATATCAGGGAATTGTCGATCAAACTTTACTGCAAGCGAAGAAAGATGCTGGAGCCGGAGCCACTCAAGCACAGATAGTTTCTCTAGCTTTTGACCGTTTAGCAGTTGCTTTTGGATTAAAGATTTTACAAATTATTCCCGGTCGCGTGTCTACAGAAGTAGATGCTCGCTTGTCTTACGATACCGAAGCTACTCTGACTAAGGCACGGGAATTAATTGCTCAGTATAAAGCTGCTGGAATTGGTCGCGATCGCGTCTTAATTAAAATTGCCACCACCTGGGAAGGCATTCGCGCTGCGGAAATTCTCGAAAAAGAAGGCATTCACTGTAACCTTACCTTGTTGTTTGGTCTTCACCAAGCGATCGCCTGTGCAGAAGCCGGCGTTACCCTAATTTCTCCCTTTGTCGGTCGGATTCTCGACTGGTACAAAAAGGATACCGGACGCGATAGCTACCCAGCAACCGAAGATCCAGGAGTTTTGTCAGTAACCCAAATCTACAACTACTACAAGAAATTCGGCTATAAAACCGAAGTTATGGGAGCTAGCTTCCGTAATCTTGGTGAAATTACTGAACTTGCAGGTAGTGATTTGCTGACTATTTCTCCATCACTTTTGGCTGAATTGCAGTCAACTGTGGGAGAACTGCCACGTAAACTCGACCCCGCCAAGGTAGCAAACTTGTCAATCGAAAAGATATCCATTGACAAAGCTAGCTATGAAAAAATGCACGCTAGCGATCGTATGGCAACTGACAAACTAGACGAGGGCATCAAAGGTTTCACCAAGGCATTAGAAGACCTTGAAAAACTTTTGGCAGATCGACTAGTTCGCCTTGAAGGAGAGGTAGTAGCAAGTCATTAGAAAATAACAATTGTTAATGGTTAGTGGTGGTTAACCACTAACCATTAGTTAGCTGTATCAGCCGTTATTAATAACGACCTCGAATAATGTTGTATCGTCCGTAGGGCTGCTGTCGTTGTCTAAACTCCTGCCGTTGTCTAAACTCCTGCCGTTGTCTAAACTCCTGCCGTCGTCGGATATTTTGGTATCGTTCGGGCTGCCGTCGTCTAAACTCCTGTCGTTGTCTAAACTCCTGCCGTTGTCTGAACTCCTGCCGTCGTTGGATTGTTCGGTATCGTCCTGGCCACCGTTGAGCAATTAAAAGCTCTCCGGTTTTATTCCCAACTAGGTTAGCCTCTGGTGCAGCCCTCTGTTCATTGCGAACATTACTTAAAGAAATATCTTTTGCTTCAGCTAATGAGGGCGGATACACAAAGGCACATAGCAATAGTGCTATTGAGGATAACTTCCTGAAACCTTTCATGTTTTTGCTTCTACTAGACTTTCGTTAATAACTTTATTAAAGCATCTGAAAGTATACAAATTATCGATCGTAGAGTTTTTTTAAACTTAATTTGGTATGAAATATTGTATTTAAATTTCACCCTTATGGATCATTGTAAATTTTTTCTCTCTGTGTATATAAATAGTCAATATCTATAAAAATGTAATTTTTTCACATAGAAAAGTATAATATTTATGAATTAAATAAACTATGTTTTTTCTTATAATATGGGACAAAAAGCCTTCTCTAGTAGGGAAACATGCCCTCGGAGTTTGATTTGTGGAAGCTCTTAGCGCAGACTTTTTTACACCCCACAAGATGTATATAAACTGTATTGGATGCAAACAATAACTGCTAAATATTCTGAGTTAAACTTTAAATAATAAGCTGCTACCACAGGGAGCATCCCAAATTCTTAAAAATATAGGAATCCGGTTTGATTTCTGAAAATATCCGTAGGATGTGTTAGCGACAGCGTAACGCATCAAACTAAGGATTTCCAAAATTGCTAGATTTTTTTATACCACGAATTATCAGCCAAGCTCCTCCAGAAGAAATCAACAACAAGGGTGTTAACCAATCACCCCAACGCACATATAAAGTTTGTGTTTGTCGCCGATAAATTGTTTCAGCATGAGTTTCGTAAGTATTATATCCAGACATCCACAAAGTTCTGCCGTGAGGATCTACAAAGGCTGAATATCCGGTATTCGTTGCCCGTGCTGACCATCGATCGGTTTCAATTGCCCGCATGATATCCTGTGCATGGTGCTGAAATGGCATCGATGCAGTGTAATGGGCATCATTAGAAGAACTGAGGATAAATTGCCCACCCGCCGCAGCTTGGCGACGAAATTGTTCAGGAAAAGCAGATTCATAACATATACTAGCGATCGCACGACCAAAAGGAGTGTCAAATACCTGATTTGCTGAACCGGGAACTTGGTGTGCCTCCAAAGGCGACAACCGTTGAACTAGTCCGCCTAAAATTCCTTCAAAGGGAATATATTCTCCCAAGGGTACTAGTTTGGACTTATCGTAGCGGCTGACAATTTCAGCTTTACTGTTGAAAGTAAACAAGCTAATTGTATAACTGTCTCCCCGTTCGCCGAAAGCGCCAATCCAAGCAACCACACCTTTTTCCTTCACTGCTGCAACTAAGGCAGTTTGCATCAAGTTGCTCTGAAAAATAGGTAAGGCTCCTTCTGGCGTGAGAACTGCATCTACACCTTGGTCTGCTAAAGTTAGATACCCAGTGGTGTAATTTTCTTGGGCGCGACGAAACCCTTCGGAACTTCGTAAAAGTCGGTTTGGAATATTACCCTGAACAATCCCCACTTTTAAAGCCGCTTCTGGGCGTTGGGCAATGGGACGGTTATATAAGATAAAACCGATGAGGTGTAAGGTAATTAATAGTCCCGTGGCGATTACCCAGTATTTATTAACAAACCGCCAAGGCGCAGAGAAGCCAGTGCGTTGCGGGGGTTCCCCCCGTTGTAGCAACTGGCGCGACGCAGAGGAAATTCTCTCTGCCTCTGTGCGGTTCATCCATCCTTCCGCAATTAACCCATTCACAGCAACTATTGCCGCTGTCACAGTATTAGGCCCCGATAGTTGACCCAAATGAACAATTACGAGATTGTGCGGACTTTGTGTGTAAGCCAAAGAACTCCACCACAGAGGCCCCGCACTCCACAGACTCTCTAATCCACACCAAACGGCTGTACCAATAAGTACACGCAACCAAGGTTTTTGTTCCCCCAGGCGAACCATTACAGCCGCCCAAATACTAAGAAATATCCCTCCCAAGACACTGATAAATCCCCAACAAAAAAGAGTGATTGCCAAACTCGGCAACCAGGGAACTCCCAACCATGTCATCGGGTGAATTCCAGTAATCCAGAATAGGGCGACAGCATGAAAACCAATACCCCAGAGGAAAGCCGGGGGGTATTGGTTTTTACCTTTTGCTGAAGTGACAACTAGCACCCATAAGGGAACTAGGGCAATCCAAGCCAAAAACCATGCATTTACTGGGGCTACAGTTAGCCCCATTAAAACGCCGCTAGCTAAGGCAATTAACCAAGGGAGCAAAGAGATAAATCTCTCCCCCCGCTTCCCCTGCTCCCCCTGCTTCTTACTCTGCTTCTTGTGCATCGACAGCATCAGGTGGAACTATTGCTACTCCGGTAATAGCGTCATCTTCGTCTAAACGCTGCACTCTGACTCCAGTTGCCGATCGCGATTGGATAGAAATTGCATTTACGGCTTGACGGATGATAATACCGCGATTTGTCACCATCATGATTTCATCATCATCATTGTTGACAATGCGTAGGGTTGCCAATTTGTCTTTGGTTTTGCGGTTTTTGAACTTCGTTGCCATTAAACCCTGACCAGCACGATTTTGCAGGCGGAATTGGGCAACAGGGACGCGCTTACCATATCCGCCCATTGTAATTACCAACACCCAAGGGCCGACTACGCCACTGCTAGGCACTTCTGCGCCCTCTTCGGTAGTTTCGATAACTTCGATATCTTCAGTTTCGATTGTTTCGATTGTCTCGATTGCTTCGATATCTTCTGTTTCGGCTTCTGTAACTATATCCAAAGTTTCCAGAATTGCTGCGGGTAGAATATCCATACCCACCAGTTCATCTTTATTTTTGAGTTTCATGGCTTTCACCCCACGAGTTGCCCTACTTAAAGGACGCAGTTGTTCGTGGTTGCACCGGAAGTTAATCGCCATCCCGTTACGAGAACCAATGATTACACTATCCTCTACTCTAGCGCGTCGCACCCAGCGCAATTGGTCGCCTTCTTCTAAGGAAATGGCAATCAAACCATTGGCGCGAATGTGACTAAAGGCTGCCAATTCGGTTTTCTTGATATTGCCGCCCTTGGTGAGCATGACCAGATATTCTTCGCTGCTAAACTCGTCAACAGGTACAATTGAGGTAATTTTTTCCTCTTTGGGAATCGGTAACATTTGGACAATTGGTGTCCCGCGACTGGTACGCGAACTCGCTGGAATTTGATATGCTCTCAGGCAATAAACAACACCACGCTCGCTAAAAAATAAAATACTATCGTGATCGCAGCAAGTTAAAAAATGCTCAATGGTATCATCATCTTTTACCTTGGCTGCGGCTTTACCTCTGGTAGCACGGCTTTGCGCTTCAAAGGTATTAACCGGCATCCGTTTGATGTAACCTTGTTCTGTAACCAGAATTATTGCTTTTTCATTGGCAATGAGGTCGCGATCGTCTAATTCCCCTTCCCCTGGTAAAATCACCGTGCGGCGGGGTGTGGCAAAGTTAGTTTTTAATTGCGCGACTTCGGTTTCAATAATTTCTAGCACTCTCTCCCGGCGTGCCAAAATATCTTGCAAGTCAGTAATTTTTACTTGTAATTCTTCGTGTTCTAAACGAATTTTGTCTGCTTCTAAGGCAGTCAAACGCCGCAATTGCATCTGCAAAATTGCATCTGCTTGCACTTCCGAGAGTCCGTAAGTTGTGATTAACTCACCTTTGGCTGTGGGTGCATCGGGTGCATGGCGAATTAAGACGATAATTGGATCTAACTGGGCTAGGGCAATCAATAACCCTTGCAGGAGATGATCGCGTTCTTCAGCTTTCCGCAGTTCGTAACGGGTGCGTCTGGCAATGGATTCGATGCGGAAATCCAAGAAGACGGTTAAGAACTGCTTGAGGGTGAGTACTTGGGGTTCGCTATTCACCAACGCCAGCATATTCGCGCCAAAGTTAGCTTGTAGTGGCGTTTGCTTGTAGAGGTTGTTGAGAACGACGCGGGGATAAGCATCACGCTTGAGTTCGATGACAACTCGCATCCCGTCGCGATCGCTTTCATCCCGGATATCTGCGATGCCCTCTAGCCGCTTTTCGTTCACCATTTCGGCGATTTTTTCAATCAGCGCCGCTTTATTGGTTTGATAGGGCAATTCGGTGATGATAATTGCTTCTCTATCTGGCCGTCCCCGTTGTTCAACGGTTTCAATGTTAGCAACACCACGCATGGTAATGGAACCACGCCCGGTAGTGTAAGCTTCTCGAATGGCAGATGTTCCCAAAATTTGCGCCCCAGTCGGAAAGTCTGGGCCGTGGACATACTGCATTAAATCGAGATCGGTGAGTTCGGGATTGTGGATTACAGCCACCAAAGCATCAATTAATTCGCCCAAATTGTGGGGCGGAATGTTGGTTGCCATGCCCACGGCAATCCCAGAGGAACCGTTGAGCAACAATTGGGGAATCCGCGCCGGTAATACTGTGGGTTCTTGCTGCGAACCGTCGAAGTTATCGGCAAAATCTACAGTTTCATACTCGATGTCGTGCAGTAACCCAGCGCTAGTTAAAGCTTGTAAGCGGCATTCTGTGTACCGCATGGCGGCTGGTGGATCGTTGTCTACCGAACCGAAGTTACCATGTCCGTTAACTAGGGGCGATCGCATGGAAAAATCCTGCGCCATCCGCACCAAGGCATCATATACTGCCGTGTCGCCGTGGGGGTGATATTTACCCAACACTTCCCCCACTACACGGGCACATTTCTTAAAAGGGCGATCGTGAAGTAGACCTAGCTCGTGCATTGCGTAGAGAATGCGACGATGCACAGGTTTTAGACCATCCCTGGCATCTGGCAACGCCCGACCCACTATCACGCTCATGGCGTATTCCAGATAAGACTGCGACATTTCGGTTCGCAAGTCTATCGGGATAATCCTCTCCTGTGAGGTTGTCATAACCTAAAAATCTCCAAAAATCGTAGATTTTAGCTTTTTTACTCGGCAAAGCGCAAAATTATGCTAAATTGCTCTTGAATAATTGCCATAATTTGATACAATCCTAGCATATTATTGCCTTGTTTTGTCTGGGCAGCTAATCCAAATATCTAGTAAAAAAAAGATATAATAACTCACATCTGAGAAGCTTTTAGCTATTTAACAAGAGCAGTAGAATAAAAGGTTGCTCAGTGCTAATTTGTTCAACTTGAAATCTGACAGGATAAATTTAAGAAAAGAATCTAAAATTGGCTTTATAAGCTATTGCTCTGATAATCCTTAATTAACATATTTGTCGCTGAATAATAGATTAAAAATGCAGGTATAATTGATAGTTTATATTTGATAAATAGCAGAATTCGAGAAAGCCTTCCAAGATGTAATTAAAGGAAAACTCGCAAAAATTTAGTATTCAGAATCAACAAGATATTTTCACGTAAAGGAGAGGAAATTTTGGCAGCAGTCCGAGTCCGCCAGCATGTCAATCCACTTGCTAAAAAGTATCAAACAGCAGCAAGTCCCCTTGAATGGGAAAAAATTTATGCAAAGCCAAATCAACCACTACATTTAGATATTGGCTGCGCGAAAGGACAGTTTTTGTTAAATATGGCCAAAATAGAACCTAATTGGAATTATCTAGGTTTAGAAATTCGTGAACCTCTGGTGGTGGAAGCGAATAAGTTACGTTTTGAGTTGGGTTTCACAAACCTGCATTACTTATTTTGCAATGTGAATAATTCACTGGACTCACTTTTATCTTCCTTCCCTCCAGGGAGTTTACAGCGCGTTACAATTCAATTCCCCGATCCTTGGTTTAAAACCCGCCATGCTAAACGCCGTGTAGTGCAACCAGAATTTGTGGCAGAATTAGCCAGCTACCTTGCAGTTGGTGGGGTTGTGTTTGTGCAATCAGATATGGAATTTATCGCGGTGGAAATGCGCGATCGCTTCGCTGCTAACCCAGCTTATCAGAAAGTTGGTACAGAAGAATGGTTAGCAGAAAATCCGCTACCAGTCCCCACAGAACGGGAAATAGGTACGCAAAAAAAGGGTGAACCTGTTTATCGGGCTTTGTTTATCAGGCGATAATTTCTGAATGAGGGGTAGCGATCGGGCGATCGCTACCCCAAGCGAGTATTAATAATGTTTTAAAAGTTACTCTTCTAATTACCCTATATCCGCTTTAATCAAATCCAAGAGTTAAACCACATTCGCATTTTATAACCGTCGGGGGAAAGGGGTAAACCCAAATAAATAGGCATCCAGAAAATAAAAGCAGCCAGAATCATAAAAGTAATGGTGACACCTAAAACCCGGAGTTGTTGATAATAACTGCGAAGACACTGATCGACAAACCAAGCGATCGCTAAAAATACAAACACTACTGCACACATATAATGGTAGATGAAAACGCACCTCGTCACTTCCACCCAAGGGGCTAAGTTAGCAGCATAATTTACAACCAAGTACAAGGCAATCCAACTATCAACACTAAGGGTTGCAGGCACAGAAAAACGCTTTTCCTTCACCCAAGGCATTACGATTTGTGCAACTAACATTCCTGCTAAAAATAACATGGCAGCAACACCAAACCACCACAAAAATGGATTACCCATTGCATGGACATCATAAATAACTTTTCCAGCACCAGCAGGCAAAGGTGGCCCCATTACAGGTAATGGTTCGGTGATACTTTCAGCCGTTTGATAATAATATGCCATTGGTCGAGTCATCAAAGGCCATTTGTACCAGGCAGCACAATAAGGATGCACGTTCGGACTATTACCACCGAGTTGTAAGTGAAATTTCAAAATTTGCCGATGTACTTCTATAAATCCATAAGTTTTATCTAGCTGAAGGTGGGGAATCCAGATGATGCTGTAGATAGAAGCTGGGATAATTCCTAGATAAAATAACATCTGGAAAATATTTAGCTGAGTCAAATTTTGTAGTGGTGTCTGAGATGACAGAGATGGTGTAGAGGGAGAAGAACAAGTACTAATTCCTGTCTCCTGCCTCCTGCCTTCTACTTCTTGTGCCCCCTCCCCTGTAGAGGTTCCCAGACTCGCTAACGCTGCGCTATCCTGCCTCCTGCCTCCTGCCTGATTAAATAAAGGGGATGTAAAAAAGAGTTTGGGGTTAGGAAAAGAATGTATTCCCTGAATTACCCAAGCTACTATCCAAATAAGATAAGCACCTGATAGGAACCATAAACCGTTCCACTTAGTACCAACTGAAGCACCAAAAGCAATGCCAGCAAAAACTAACCAAAATGAACGTCGTCGATTTTGGTTATCTAATGCCAATAATAAAAACCAGTGCCCTAACAAACCAAAGATGACGATATAAATATTACTTAAAGCATAGCGAGACTCAACCAGAAAGATGCCATCACAAGCTGTGAACAAACCTGCAAGCAGAGCAAAGCTACGACGATAACTCAACTGATAAGCGATCGCAGCCACAACTACAGGAATAAATGAGCCTGTAAGAGCATTTAACCAACGATAAGTCCAAGGCGATCGCATTGAACCCGTCAACCCATTTACTGTATCGTGCCAAAAAGGAATGTGACTGCCAATCCAAATGCCGATGCCGATCATATATTGACTTAGCGGCGGATGAGCATTAAAAAATGGCGTATGCGTGAGATAATTATTACCAAATTTGGCAAAGTAAACTTCATCAAATACCAGAGTGTTGAATCGCTCCAGTCCCCAAAACCGTAAGGCGAGTGAGAGGATAAATATACCCAACATCCCAATTCGGAACCATTTTTTGGGTATTGGGTATTGGGGATGGGGCATGGGGTATGGGGCATTGGACATAGGTTAATCATCAGCAGAATATAGCGATCGCTATATTACAGGCAGCGATCCAGAAGTTCAACTATTGTTGGTTATGCGATGGCGAATTCTGAATCTTTTCGTAGTTCTTCAGACCGGAATCCCAACACAATCCGATCCTTTGATATCCCTGCCTTCACGAATTCCGTTGCTAGTCCATCTTCAGTGCCATCACGTTGAATCCAAATTTTGCCATCAATAATATCAATGTGAATCAGACAGCCATGAACGCGGCGTGTTGCAGTTACAGAAAGTTCAGGCACTGGTTCTCGACCAAGAATCATCACCAAATATCGATCCTGTTCTTTATCAAAAATAGTTTCATGCTGAATATCACCGTAAGAGTAAGGAATTTTCGTGTGTTCAGTAAGAATGGTGCAAATTATCTGTCTGTATTGTTCCAGAGTATCCATCGGACTATAACCTCTCGCTTTGGATTGAAAACGATCAGAGGAATTTTGTAGTCTTCCAATATAAGTTTACCAAGGGGTTCCTCCTCAAAAATGTCGGTAAAAATATCCTCATGAACAGCAATATACAAAACCCTATCTCGATAATTGCGGCTCATAACAGCAAGATAGGTAAAGTACTGACCAATTACCTGTTCTAGCTCTGCTACTTCTGAGTCGCTAGTGAGATACCCTTAAATGAAGGGGGACAAATGAGTTTATTTTGATAACTATTAACTAATAACGGTTAACTATTCACCATCAACTAATAATTACAGGAGGTAATTAAACATGAAAGTTAGAGGTATAAAACGTGGTCAAAACATTGAAGTTTCAGAACAACTTGATGAGATTCCAGATGGGACAGAAATCATTATAGACGTAAATTTTATTGCCAATAAAATTGCGGAAACACAATCACCATTAACAGACGATAAGAGACTAGCTAGACTCAATCAATTATTTGGGGCTTGGAAAAATCAACCAGAATTAAAAGAAATATTTACAGAAATTGACCAACAGCGTCATACTTATCAAGGCAGAATTATAGACTCACTTGATAATCAGGATAACGGCTAATGTATCTACTAGATACCAACATTTGCATTGCACTGCTAAATGAAAATCTCCAAGCTGTTACTAAATTCAATCGATTTTTCAGCCAATGCTATCTGTCCATCATTGTAGTTTCAGAGCTATACAAAGGTGTTTATTGTTCTCGACAAGTAGCCGAGAATCTAGAGATATTAGCACAGTTTATAGAACTACTACCAGTGGAAGAATTTGAAATAGAAGCAGCTATTGAATTTGGCAAGATTCAAAGTGAACTCCGAATGATTGGGAAACCTACTGGAGAATTTGATGCCTTAATTGCTGCTGTGGCTCGTTCTCGTGACGATATTCTGGTTACTAATAATATCAAAGATTTTGAAAATATTCCCAACTTAAAATTAGATAACTGGTTAGAAACTTGAAAATATCGAGCGTCAGAACGAGCGTCATTACGAATTATGAATTATTACCTTCAACTTTTGCCACTTCTAGCATTGTCTTTAAAACCGAATCTGGATTCAGACTAATTGAGTCAATTCCTTGTTCAACTAAAAACTGAGCAAATTCTGGGTAATCGCTGGGTGCTTGTCCACAAATGCCGATTTTGCGATCGCATTTTTTCGCCGCTTCTATGGCCATTTTCACCATTCGTTTGACAGCCGGACTGCGTTCATCAAACAATCGCGCTACCAACGCCGAATCCCTATCTATCCCTAGTGTCAATTGAGTTAAATCATTTGAACCAATGGAGAAACCATCAAATACCTCAGCAAATTCCTCAGCCAAAATCACATTACTGGGCAACTCACACATTACATAAACCTGCAAGTCGTTAACACCCTGCTTTAAACCATTTTTTGCCATCTCTGCTAAAACCAACCGCCCTTCATCAGGAGTGCGGCAAAAAGGAATCATCGGAATAACATTCGTTAAACCCATCTCTTCCCGTACCCGTTTCAGGGCATGACATTCTAGGGCAAAAGCTTCTCTGTAGCCTTCATCATAGTAACGCGCTGCTCCTCGCCAACCTAACATTGGGTTTTCTTCATGGGGTTCAAACTGTCGCCCACCTAACAAATTCGCATATTCATTACTTTTGAAATCTGACATTCGCACAATCACTGGTTTAGGATAAAATGCTGCGGCAATTCTACCTATCCCTTGAGCTAATTTATCTACAAAATATTGGGGTTTGTCATTATAAAGCGAGGTCATTTCAGCAATTTTAGCTTTTGCAAATTCATCTTTTAATAATTCATAATGAATCAACGCCATTGGATGAATTTGGATTTGGTTAGCAATAATAAATTCTGTCCTTGCTAAACCGACTCCATCGTTAGGAATTGCCGATAAACTCAATGCTTCTTGAGGATTACCGACATTCATTAAAATTTTAGTATGAGTACGCGGTAAGTTCTCTAAAGGAACTTCTTCAACTTCAAAAGGTAATAATCCTGCATAAACTTTTCCTTCTTCTCCTTCAGCGCAAGAAATTGTTACCTCTTGACCGGGTTTTAAGATTTCTGTAGCATTGCCACATCCGACGATCGCAGGTACACCCAATTCTCGCGCAATAATTGCGGCATGACAATTACATACAATCACTGGGGTATATTTACTTGTGAATACAACATAGTTATGGTGTTCGGCAACTGTAATATTGAACACATCATCATCATGAATTTCTTCATCAACTGCAACTACCCTCTGCATCCGAATATCGCTTGCAAATAGACGATTGAATTTGCCAATTTTATGTAGTTGTTTGTCAGAAATCAGTAAATTATTATCTCTTCTGAGTTTTATCTGTCCTGTGGCATTTTCATCAAATAGTTGTTTGGTAGCAAAGAAGCGTGTTTGTATTACTCTATCGCTAACTTTCCCTTTAACCCTGTTGGTAAATTGCAATATTTCTGTTAATTTTTCAACCAACTGGACATTATATATTCCTCGATTGTTGGTCACTTGAGGAACAGTCCCTATTTTTAAACAAGCCAGAATTATAGCTTGTAATAGCAGTTCTTCTGACGCATATATATGAATGCGATTATTAAAGTAACAACCATCTCCATCAATCACACCTGCCAGAAAATTATAAGCAAATTCCACAGAGTTATTGAGCAACATACTCACAATATTTTGCTCTTTCTCATGCAAATTGTAGGCTATTTTTTTAGAGTATAGTCTATAAGCTGTTGCTTGACCTACTACTAATTGACCTCTTATTGAGCCAGAAGATACTTTTTTGAAATGAGCAACAAATGGTTTATCGTAAACTGTATTCATGCATTCCTGCATAGCTGCTATAAATTGCTGCTTCGGCAAAGTATCCTTTTCGATAAACTGTACCTCTCCATGAGTACGGCTTCTATAAATAGAACCATCTGTGAGTATACCCCCTAATAAATAAGCCAGCTTGATATTCTCTTTTTCGGGTACACCTAATTGCGGAATATTTTCTGCTATTACCACCATTTCTTGGGCTATAAGCATATCTTGAATTTCAGTTTTTAGATATTCACCACCTCTGATATTAATCATTTTGTGATCTGGTGTTAAGCGTAAGTAGTTGTCAGTCACTCTACCTGTTTGAGAGACGCTGACGCTAATCATTTTCGCTTGTCTTTTCATGGCATCCAGAATTGGTTGCCACTCTATTTTGTTGGTCTGAGTATTTAATGATAGAGTTAGCAAACCTTCATAACCTTGCTCATAAACCTGACGTAAGGTTAGAAACCCTTTATTGGTTAATATTTTGGTTTCTCCATCAAAGCATGTTCTACCACCAGAGTTGGTGACAATTGCACTGGCGCGTTTCATAATTGGTTCCCAGTCGGGATCGGTTCTTTCTGTCACCAAAACTTCCCCAGGTTGAAACTGTTCGAGTTTTTGAACATCTAAAATTAAGCGGGCTTTCCCTTGACTAATCGCTTCTCCAATTGCACTTCCCGTAACCAAGGGAATTGGCGATTGAGAATCGGTGAGTGAAGAGTTAGGAGATTTTTCCCCATTCCCGATTCCCCATTCTCTATTCCCCAATACCAACCGATAACTCCGTAATACATTTCCTGTCTTCTGCGACTGTACGGTTTCGGGACGTGCTTGTACAATAAAAAGTTGGTTAGTAATTCCATCTTTTGCCCACTCAATATCCATCGGAGTAAAAATGCCGTGGACTTGAGAATAATGATCTTCAATTAAACACGCCCAAGTTCCTAGTTGTAAAATCTCTTCATCACTCAGGGCAAATTTGCCTCTGTCGCTGGGGGAAACTGAAACATTTTTTGTAAATTTGGAACCGTCATCATAAATCATTTTCAGTTCTTTACTACCCAATTTTTTATCGATAATTGGGCGGAAACCAGCTTTTAAAGTTGGTTTAAAAACATAATATTCATCGGGATTTACAGAACCTTGGACAACGTTTTCACCTAAACCGTAGGCGGCTGTAATCAGTGCTGCATCCTTAAAGCCTGTTTCTGTGTCAATGGAAAACATTACCCCAGAGGTTGCTAAGTCAGAGCGCACCATTTTTTGCACACCAACGGCAAGGGCAATGCTAAAGTGGTCAAATCCCTTGGTATGACGATAAGAGATAGCGCGATCGGTAAAGATGGAAGCAAAGCATTTATGACAAGCTGCTAAAACTCCTTCCACACCGACAACATTGAGGTAAGTTTCTTGCTGTCCAGCAAAACTAGCATCGGGTAAGTCTTCGGCGGTGGCGCTAGAACGGACTGCTACATCTGTCTCTGCATGGTATCGTTCGCAAAGACTATGGTATGCTGTGGCGATCGCCTCTCGCAATTCTACAGGGAATGGGGTGTGGATTAATAGCGATCGCGCTTTTTTCCCCCGTTCGCGTAAATTTCTGACATCCTCAACATCCAAGTCGGCAAAGAGTTTGCGTAGCTTTGCTTCTAAACCTGCTGATTCGATGAAATGACGATAGGCGTAAGCCGTGGTGGCGAATCCGTTAGGAACGTTAATCCCTTTGGGCGTTAGCTGTTGAATCATTTCCCCCAGTGAGGCATTTTTACCACCAACTAAGGGGATATCAGCAATGCCAACTTCATCAAACCACAAGATGAGCGATCGCTCTTGGGCAGATGGAGATAAAGTACTTTTAGATACTGTAGTCATAAATATTACCTTTTAAGTTTATAATTTGTTTGCATATCTTTCCCATATTCAATTTTAGATTTTTCATTCTGTCGTGTAACTTTAAATTTGGCGATTAAAGACAACGCTATAGTCAATAAAAATTAACAATTATTCAAGTTAATAGTTGTATCAAAATACCGGATACATATAATGGCACAACTACAACGACTGCTGAAAATGGCAGAAGATGAGTTAACTGAGTACAGCACTGATGCCCGTAAAATGGAAAAACTACGGCGAAAAATAGGTTTAACGGTGTCGGTGGCTGAACAGCGACAAGTAAAAGAAGCATTATTAGCTAATAATAAATCTAATATAATTACTCAAATTGTGGAAGAACAAAGACAAACTGTAGCCTTACCATTTTGGGGAATTGCTGGATTGGGTTTGTTATTCGGAATTTCTTTAAATCAACCCTTTTTTTTATTAGCAGCTATAGTTGGGACTGTATCAGCTTATAGAATTCAGAAATGGGGTTGGCAATTGCAGGCAAGGAGTCTATTGTTACAAACATTAGAAGATATTGAAGCGCGTATTGCCCAACCTAAATAGATACACTTTATAGATAAATTATCTATACACAGTTGTATTTTAATATACAACTTGATCGGCTAGTTACTCCATTGGCACTTCCTAAGTACTTAATAATTCCTTTGGGATCGCCATAACAAAAAAATTAGATATTGGATTTGATTCAAATGTCTACGCTCCTGGGTTACGTGCAACAAATACTACATTACCCTTCAGCGTCTTGCAGAGAAGTAAAAACCAATAACTGCGGTAAATTCATTAATGTAACTCACCTTAGTGGACACAATATTATTGCCTCTTCACAGCAATTGTGTAACTAGGTAGATGTGAGGAATGTGTTTGAGTTTTCACAAGTCGCCAGTCATTATCTATGTATAAATTCTCAAAAATTTGAGAAGTTGCTAAGGATATTTTTTGGAATTCATTAGGATGATTTATCTCTATGTTGTCTAAATTTAGAACTTTAGGCAAATCATCTTTTGGCGAGTTCAGGTTGACTTTAGTGTTAACTACATTAGTAAACCAGTTGTAGACTGATTCTAAAGTTAGAGGAATTTCTCGATTTTGAAAAGCTTGAAATCTATCTATATTTTGAAGATACCATTTACCATTTTGAACTCCATATTTTTGGATTACCATGAAATCATAAGCTGGTAAATTTGATTGATAATTATGGGATAAAGAAGACTCTTTTCCCATAATATAGCGGGCTACACTGGCACAGTAACCATCACGCTGGAAAATTTGGAAGGACTGATCTTGTATTCTTTTTGGTAAACTTTCATGCAACGATATTGTAGACCAGATTGGTGTCCAAACACCCACTAAAAGCCGTAATTGTTCTGTAACACTGGCAACAGGATTATGTTCGCTCAATTTTATAAAATAGGGAAGTAATTCAGTTTTGTAAAAATTTATTTCATCATCTAAATAGTCTGGATTTCGACCTTGAACCCGTGCCAAAATTTCTTTTTTAAATTTCCGTTTTTTTGAAGCGCTTAATTTATTTTCCAGCAAGAGGTCGAACATCACCATTTACCTTTTTCTCTTTTTTTTTAGATGACTTGGTAATAATTAACAACTGGTGAGTTTAATACTCATAAAGGTATTATCTGTTCTTTTATACTGTAAAACATAGAGCCTTTAGCTCTTTTTTTGACAGTTCTTATATGTTTATGTGCTTGATACTATCTATTTTTACTGACAAAATGGTGTGATCCAGATCACCATAAGCTAAAATATATATTTATTGAAAAAGCATTTTGAAATCAGGTATTGGATACATAAATATGTAGCAGCTACTCTTCGAGTTCTCCAACGGAGTATCAAGAAGCGTTATTAATTCACAAAAAATAAAGTGCGAAGGATGAAAATTTTGCTCCTTCGCACTTCATTGTTTATCTGAATGAAATTTCTATGATTCTCTTCCCGATGCCCAAGTATCACGCCATTTAACAGTACCTTCTTTCGCAATCACCCAGCGACGATTTACCAAATTTTCGCGCAGAGGCGATTGCCCTTCCCGCCACATGGCATATTTATAAGCAATCAGCTTACCAGCACTTTCATCAAAGGGAATCTCGGCAGACCAGGTATTTGAGTTGATGTACTCTAAAGGATATGCTTTGCTGATATCCCAGTTACCCAACTCTGGGCAATCTCCTGTCACCACAATAATTTCACCGGGTTTGGTATCTACGCCATTGAGTTGGACGCGGACAATTGTTTGTGCTTTGATGCGTTCCCCAACGTGGCTGAAAACAAGCACTCCCCGTTCTTGTAGTACTAGGTCATAAATCTTGCCATCTTTGACTTCATACTTATTGCGAGTCACGACACAAGTATGTTCACCATCAGGTAGTTCTGTTTCTACTTCTGGTAAGGTAACTTCTCCTCCCCGGTTTAAAGCTACAAAACACAGAGAATCACGAGAACGGCGCACATAACAGTATACGTCGGGGGTCAAGTATTTTTGCCAATGGCTACCCATTGACACGGCTGGATTCAGTCGCCGTAAACCAGACAGCAGTCTGATACAACGGTAAATCTCGCTATCAGTATCCCAATCTTCCATCATTGGGCGGTTATATGGGTCATTACCGCCATCAGTATCGTTATGTAAATACTGTTCTGTGCCGTAATATATACAGGGAATACCGCGAGATGTCATAATTAAGGCGATCGCAACCTTAAGCATCGCTGGATCGGGATTCAGCGATTGGAAGCGGCACATATCATGGTTATCGATGAAGGTAATTAACTCTGTTGCCCCGTTATAGCGATAATCCTGGTCAAAAATGTATTGAATTGTTTGGAATCCCATTTCTGAACCTTGCCCTAGTGCGGCTCGAATTGCTACACATAGGCCAAAGTCTAGAAGTGTCATGCCTGAGTGGTTAACAAATTCTACTGAGCGATCGTCACTAGGATTACTATAAATCCATTCACCAAAAATAAATACATCTGGTTTGTGATTGCTCATCTCGCCAGTAAATTCTTGCCAAAACCAGATGGGCATGTGCTTGACAGTATCAACTCGCAGTGCATCCACACCTCTGTCTAGCCATTGTTTAATTGCTGACTTGATATACTGCCGATATTCTGTATTGTTTTCATTGAAGGTTGCTAAACCAGATAGTTCACAATTCTGTACTTGCCAGTCGTCTTCCCAGTTTTGCACTTCGCCATAGTGGTGATACCAATTATTGACATCATCATTGAAGTCAGCAATTTTAACACCATCATCATACAATTCACCTTTGCTCCCACTGGTATCAGGGCTGCTGTGGTTGCAGACAATATCCAGCACCAGCTTCATATTCCGCTTGTGCAGTTCTGCAATTAACCGATCGAAGGTCGTATTTTTTTCTTCTTGAGTAGCATTTAAAGAAGGATTCTCTCCATCAGCAATGTAGCGAGGATTAATCCGCTTAAAGTCTTTTGTCCAATAGCCATGCATCGCTGCATTGCTAATAAATAACTCTTCTACTTGCTCGAATAATGGAGTTAGCCAAAGGGCAGTAACTCCCATATTTTTGAGATAATCTAATTTATCGATGACACCTTGCAAGTCACCACCCCAGTACTTACCCCATTCTTGTCTATTGGGATCGTACAGTTCTGAGTTTTCACCTTCGCTGTTATCTGGATCGCCATCATAAAAACGATCGACCACAAGAAAGTAAATAGTTTCTTGACGAAATTCAATATCTCTGGTGTAAAGAAACTCTAGGTCAACCTCAGTCTCTGATGGTGGCGTTTCTATAATAGCGTCTACTTTTTCTTGTGCAGAATCAACTTTGTATTGATCTGGGGAAAACTGAGATGGAGGGGTTTTTACCATAAAAAGACTCAAAATTTATGTAATTCACAGTTGTAGAACTAACAGTACAAAGATTTCGAGTATTGTGTGTAACTACAAACATCGGTATTGTGACATCCGGCTCGCGGTGTAGGTATCTATCGTTAGCTAGTTTATAATTCTATCGATAGATATAATTCATCTGCTAGAGGATAAAAACAAAGGAATATAGCAGTTATTCACGACAATAGCTTCATCACAAAAATTTACAATATTTTTGCTCTTGTGAAGCGGCTCCAGTGCTGGTTACAAACCTTTGATTAATCACTCTCATTTATTTATATTAAAATTTTTACAAAAATATCGTCGAGCGCTTCGGAATATGTCTCAAATCATGATATCGACTAGTCAGTAGTTTGTAAAATCGGATTAATTAGCGCTGGAGATTAGCTGTCAACAAGGTTTCCTTATCTTTGACTAATTATTGCAGGACTTACGCAAAATCATGAAAAAACGAACCGCAAAGTCCGCAAAGGACACAAAGAAATAAGAGTTTCAGAGAGTTTTTGCGTAAGTCCTATATTGATTCAACCAGGTATTCGCCAACTTTTTCTCTAGAAGATTCGCTCCATTGCTAAACTGACCATTGTCGCTTTAAATCTGTTATTACTATCAAGGATTAATTTAGGTAGCAATTATGACCAAATATGACAAGGTTTTTAACTCACCAAAGACATCAGAGGAATCACTAAGTCCAGAAGAGGCGGTGGCGGCGATCGCAACTGTCACTGCGATCGCTGATTCCGTGATTGAAGATGTAGATGCAGAAAGTTTAGCGGGTATCCTCTGGGAATTCGAGGTTTTTGAGGAATACTCAGAAGATGAAATCACCGAAATAGTTGATAGACTCATCTCCATTGCACAAGAAGAGGGAATTGGGCCTCTGTTTAATGCGGCTAAAGTCTCTCTCTCGGATGAATTAGTGCTGGATGGTTTTGCAGCTGGAGTGATAGTGCTTTTAGACGATGAACTCGCGATCGCTAAACCAAAACAAGCCTACCTCAAAAAGCTACAAGCAGCCTTAGAACTGGAAGATGAAGAAGCAGAGGAAATTATTAAGGAAGTAATTGCAGCCTTTAAAGAAGCAGAAGAGGAAGAATATGCAGACGATGACGAAGATGAGACAGTAGTCATAGAAGATTTTAGCGAACAGACATATCAATCCCCTTTAAGTAATTTTACTGTGCCAATTCCGGTCGATCCGCAACAGGGCGGTAGAATTCAAAGCCAAGAAGGAGTAGTTGGCTTTTCTGATGACATCGGTACTTTATTGAGGATCGATTATTATCCTTTCCCCCTAGAACAGTTAGAGGAACTGGAATCTGTTGGACAAGAAGAATATTTACAAACAATTTTAGTAGACAAGTATGTACCCCAGGCGATTTTTGCCAATGTACCAGATGCTTCTGTGGAGTATACCGAATATCTGAAAGATACTTTGCGAGGTGCTTACTATGTGTTAATCGATATGCCCAAAGGTTCCACAATTTCTAAGCAAGAAAATAATGGAACTGCGATCAGATTAGATGCCTACCGAGGGCTGCTCGCTTTTATCAGTGGTGAATTTTTGTATATAGTTAGTAGTCAGCACAGCTTTATTGACGGCGAAACTCCCGATTCCCTCGAAGAAGAAGCTGAAGATATTAAGGAAAGTATTTTAGAGTTTGTTGAAACTATAGAGTTTGCTTAAAACATCTCCGTGGGTTTCAAACCCTTAACTTTTTCTGAGCAAAATCGGCAGTTAAAAACCACGTCTACACGACCAAAAACTCCGAGGTGGGTTTAAATCCTTAGTCCGCGGAGGTAAAATTTGCTTGTGTAGACGCGAATGACCTTCGCCCTGGCTTTACTTATGTGATGTACATTTGGAAAGGGCGATGTCTGACGACAAGCCCAGAGGCGGAGTGTCTCCGATGTCTATGCTTGTGATTTTTCATGACAATAACCCTGCTAAACAATCGCTATCAAGTTATCCAGGTAATCGGCGCTGGTGGTTTTGGCGAAACCTTTCTGGCAGAAGATGTTCACATGCCTTCTCGCCGTCGTTGTGTTATCAAGCAACTTAAACCGATAACCAATAATGACCCGCAAAATTACCAACTTATCCAACAACGGTTTGAACGGGAAGCCGCAACCTTGGAGTATTTAGGTGAAAGTAGTAACCAAATTCCGAAACTTTACGCCTACTTTTCTGAGAACGGGCAATTTTACCTTGTCCAAGAATGGATTCACGGCCAAACTCTGACAAAAATTGTCGAAGCCAAAGGATTTGAGAGTGAAGCTGCTGTTCGGCAAATTCTCTTGAGTCTGCTATCAGTTTTAGATTATGTCCACAGTAAGGGCATTATTCACCGAGATATCAAGCCAGAGAACATCATTCTCCGTTCGATTGATAACAAGCCAGTTTTGATTGATTTTGGCGCAGTTAAAGAAACAATCCGTTCTGTGGTGAATCCTCCAGGATACCCCACGCGATCGCTCGTTATTGGTACGCCTGGGTATATGCCTAGCGAACAAGCTGTTGGCCGTCCAGTTTACGGCACTGATATCTACAGTTTAGGTTTAACGGCGGTTTATCTGCTGACCGGCAAACACCCGCAAGAATTACAAACCGATCTGAAAACTGGGGAAATACTTTGGCAGCAATATGCCCCTAACGTCTCTTTCCAATTAGCGGCAATCCTCAATCAGGCAATTAAGCCTCATGCTGGCGATCGCTACAGCACTGCTAGTAAAATGTTACACGCTTTGCAATCTGCTAGTAATATCCCTCCTGAGTTAGGTGCAAATACTCCCACTGTTAATTTTTATCCCACTGTGGCATCAACTCGACAAACCCAGCCATTATATTCGCCGCAAAAAAATTCTGTGATTCCAGGGTCTTCCACTCCTGGAAACTGGCAAAAACCAACATTGATTGTTGGTACTTTGCTGGTAGGCGGCTTGATTGGTGCAGTAGTAATTCCTAACATCATTCGTCAGCAACAACCAGAAACAACCATTGCCACAAGTTCCACCCCATCGCCAGAATCTTTGCCCACTCCCACATCCAGCAAATCGCCCGTTTCTTCCCAAACTTCTCCGGTTCCAGTTGCACCCATCTCACGACCACGACAGCGAGTAATTCCCGCCCCTTTGCCAACCTTTAATCCCCCAGTTGTATCCGCACCACAGCCAGAAAAAGAACCTGTAACTTCAGATACTCCAGCGCCAGAAGTACGTTCTACACCACAGCCAGAACCAGAAAATGTTGCTGTTCCCACACCAGAAGTACCTTCAGCACCACAGAAGAACGATCGTCCGCCTAGTAAAGTAGCTTTTACTAACAACAGACAAAGTGTTCCCGCATTTCCTACAGGTACATCAAGAAGTGCCGTAGAAGCTACCCTTGGCAAACCAAATCAAGATTTAAAAGGCGCATGGGGTAAGACGCGTGCTGTTGTTTACAAACTAGTGCCAAACAAAATTGACCTTGGCTACTTATTCGATCGAAATTCTAAAGTGCTGCGTCAAACTGAGGTATCTTTTGCCCAATCGGTAGACCCACAGGTAATGGAGACTACCTTGAATGGAATGTTAGATGGTCAAGCTACTGAAGAAATTAAGCAGGGACTTAAGCAGATACAACAGCGTCAGTCTGATAATTTTAGTTTTAAAAATGGTTCAGTCAAGGGTCAAATTATCCGCCAACAATGTGATTTTATTTACATCAGTGTTTGGGATGAAAATTTACATGATTTTGTCAGTCCCTCGACGGCCAGACAGTGTTAATTTCCTGTAACCCATTGTTCTCAAAAGTGAGATTTTTGTATATTAGAAGACAGATTCATGATTGAATATAGTCTTTAGAAAACTGTCTTGACTGAGCTACAATCAACATAATTTCGGTCTTCAGAAACACAAAAACCCAGTTTTTAGAATTGAGTGTATTTGCCTTCTAGCTTTTGCAACTAAACTCATGAAAATCTGCCTTCCCAATCTCCAATCCCTATCTTCCAACTGAGTTTCAAATTCTTAATCTTCATAAAGTTATAAATCACATTATTAAGTTTTTAATAATACTTGTCTCAGCTTCTACATTAATGTCCTAAAGTGCGATCGAAATTGTGTAATCTGAAAACAGCAAAGCTAAATTATTCAATTGAGGTCTGATGACTCCTACAATTATGCGTCAGCTTTGGTCAGTGGTTGAAACCGCTCAAGCCAAGCTCCTCTTGCAACTGGATGATGCTAGCTTGGTGCAGTGGTTGGTGAAACAAACCGAAACACAAGTGTTGTTAGATTCTAACGAAACGGATTTTCTTAGCCACTACATTGAATCTCGGCTAGCTCTTATCCGCGATCTTGCCCACGAACGTCAGTGTTCATGATAGCAAAATCACGATTAATTGATTGATAGTCAAGTGTTATTACTATTGACTATGGCTTTTTGAGGAAAATAACCTTCTACTAAGCAATCAGAGCCGACTACACGCCAACGAACACGTTCTAGAGACAACGCCTCAGTCATGGTAGTAAAACCTAAATCGCCCACAGGTGTGGGAGCAATGCTACCACCAATGATTTTTGGGGCGATAAATGCTAAAACTTTTTGTACTGCTCCTTGAGCGATCGCACTGGCAGCTAAAGTCCCGCCACATTCCCACAATACGCTACAAAAACCCCGTTCATATAAGTACGCCATTGCCTTATCTGGTGTAAGCGATGTTAATTCCACGACTTCCACCCCAAGTTTTCGCAACAATTCTTGGAAATCGGGGTTAGCACCCTTTTCTGTCAACACCAAAGTTGGAGCATCGGCAGTTTGCCAGAGATGGGCAGTTTCCGGTAAATTGAGATGGCGACTCATCACCACCCGCAGAGGATTATGTGCCTCTGCATGATGGCTGGTTAAATAAGGATTATCTTGTCTGACTGTATTACCGCCGACAATTATTGCATCGCAAGCCGCCCGCAATTGATGTACTTCATTGCGGGACTCTTGGCTTGTTACCCAAGTGCTATGACCAGAGGTGGTAGCAATTTTGCCATCTAAAGTCATAGCATATTTTAAAATTCCTAAAGGTCGCTTGTAGAGAATGCGATGCACAAAAGCTTCATTTAGTTGATAACAAGCTGATTCTTCTACTCCTACCAACACTTCGATCCCCGCCGCCCGTAAACGGGCAATACCACCTCCCGCTACCAATGGATTGGGATCGACCATACCTACTACTACTTTTGCCACTCCAGCTTGGATTAATCCTTCCGAACAAGGGGGAGTCCGTCCGTAGTGATTGCAAGGTTCAAGTGACACATAGATTGTTGCACCACAAGATCGATCGCCTGCTGCTTGCAAAGCAAACACTTCTGCATGAGGCTCACCTGCACGAGGATGAAACCCCTCGCCAACAATCTCACCATCCTTGACAATCACCGCTCCCACCAACGGATTTGGCGAAGTCCGTCCTAAAGCGCGGCGAGCAAGTTCTAAACACCGCAGCATCATGCGAGAGTCAAAATCAGTTCCGATTTTTTCTTTTATAACTGCTGACTCCACTAAATGTATATTTTCCTGAGTGTAATTTGGTAAGGATGCATCTGCTTGAGCGACCACTGGGGAATTATCCATAATTTTAGGCAACACTGTAAATATTCTGCACGCGATCGCACAGCCTTTCCACAGAAGAATCGCGCTTTGCTTCTGATAATTAAAAAGAGCGGGAAAGGGAAAAGCCCAACTCTGGGAGGCGCACTCGCGTTCGGGTGGCAAAACGGCCTTCCCCTTTCCCTTCTGATAACTCCCACCCATTTACAGCGTCGCCACAAGTTCCTGTAAGCGATCGCGTCCATCACGAAAAATAGGCCAACCATCCCCCACCAGCACTGCTT
Source organism: Nostoc sp. 'Peltigera membranacea cyanobiont' 213 (assembly GCF_002245975.1). Classification (NCBI taxonomy): domain Bacteria; kingdom Bacillati; phylum Cyanobacteriota; class Cyanophyceae; order Nostocales; family Nostocaceae; genus Nostoc; species Nostoc sp. 'Peltigera membranacea cyanobiont' 213. The sequence continues at coordinate 36,870 of NZ_NOLI01000064.1, forward strand.
CTATCCGACTCAGTTCTGCTAACCTGCGAACAGAGGCAACAGCCTCCTCTCGATTCAGCAGCTTGTCATCTGGCAATATAGTTAAGCTACCTGCTTTCCGTGCCCTGACTAAATCTCCTGTAATCAAAGTCGTCTCCTCCAGTAACAGAGCTAATTCACCGGGAGTTTTCGAGCCTTGGAGTTCAATTACTTTTAACCCAGGTACAAACTCTTCACCATCAGATAACCAGCGATCGCAAGGTATGGGAAAAGTGTCTTTTTCTGCCACAGGGCCAGCTATCTTAGCATAAGTTTGATCGGCAATATCTTTACTTGCCCTAACATGCTCGGAATTCGTCAGCACAATCCAAACCACACCACCGAGGGATTTGAGATGATTCCAATCATGGTTTGAGAGGGCTACTGGGTCAATCAAGATGTTTCCATCTGGGCGAATCCAGGCAATCCCATTGAAATCAATATTTCTTGCCGGATTGAAATTAGACCAGCTATAGAGATCGGGACGGTGCAAAGATTTCATGATGATTCTGGATCGTTACTTCAGTAATTGACTATTAATATCAATAATTAAGTATATAGATTATGACGTTGCATTCCCCCTGAATCTGGAATTTGAGTATACTACGATAAATGTATCTGTATTATGGGTTTTAGAGAAATTCCCGCCTAAAGCCAATGGAAATCAACGGAGGTATCGGGTTGAGTAAGATTGGGCGTAAAAAAATATCAGCGAAGGCAGACCAGTTTACAGAGTCGGTGATTCGGGAAATGACGCGGGTGGCATTGCAACATGGTGCAGTGAATTTGGCTCAGGGGTTCCCTGATTTTCCCTGTCCCTTGGAGTTAAAGCAGGCAGCAAATGATGCAATAGAGGCAGATGTCAACCAGTATGCCATTACCTGGGGCGATCGCCCATTTCGTCATGCGATCGCCAACAAAGTTCGTTGGTATCTCGGTTTAGATATCGACCCTGAAACCCAAATCACCGTCACTTGTGGTTCCACAGAAGCAATGGCATCCGTAATGCTAGCCACAGTCGATCCTGGGGATGAAGTAATTGTATTTGAGCCATATTACGAAAACTATGGCCCCGATGCGATTTTAGCTGGTGCTACACCCCGCTACGTGACACTGCATCCTCCCCATTGGACTTTTGATGAAGCACAGTTGCGTCAAGCTTTCAATGCCAATACCAAAGCCATTATTATCAACACACCCCACAACCCCACCGGCAAAGTCTTCACCCGTGAAGAACTCACCCTAATTGCCGAACTTTGTCAAAAGTGGGATGTCTTAGCCTTCACAGATGAAATTTACGAACATATTCTCTATGATGGCACTCAACATATTGCCTTAGCGACTCTTCCCGGTATGGAAGAACGTACCGTTACCATTAATGGTCTATCCAAAACTTACAGCGTCACTGGCTGGCGAGTCGGCTACATTTTGGCAAACCCCAAATTAACAGGAGCCATTCGCAAAGTCCATGATTTCCTCACCGTTGGCGCACCTGCACCATTACAACGAGCCGGAGTTGCTGCCATGCAACTACCACCATCCTATTATGAAGAACTAGCCAAACTTTATCACCAGAAGCGAGACAGCATCTTACAGATTCTCGATCGAGTTGGCATTCCCTACTTCCTTCCCCAAGGAGCGTATTATGTTCTGGCAGATATTTCCAAATTTGGCTACAAAACAGACGTTGAATTCACTTACCATCTAATCAAAAATATTGGTGTTGCTGTAGTTCCAGGTTCCAGCTTTTTTAGCCAACCAGAAAAAGGCCACTCATTAATCAGATTTTGCTTCAGCAAAACACCTGAGACATTACAAACAGCGAGCGATCGCTTACTCAAACTCCAAGCCAGCCTACAACCCACAACCTAACATTCATTTCTTCTCTCTGCGCTCTCTGCGCCTCTGCGGTTCGTTTCTCTTCAACATCCCAACTAATTTTATCGCGATCGCCACCACCAGATAGCAAAGGAGTTCATAATCATGTTATGGGCAATATAGAACTTGCTGTTTAGCAGAAAAAGGTTTTGTCCCACCGCAATTTTATTGAGGAAAGTCATCAAAAATGTTACTGCATTTAAGTACTTGGCAAGAAGTCGAAGCTTATTTAGAGCAGTCACGGGGTATTATTTTCCCTATTGGTTCCACAGAACAACACGGGCCAACGGGGTTGATTGGTACTGATGCCATTTGTGCAGAAGCGATCGCTCGTGGTGTGGGTGATGCGACTCAAGCGATCGTCGGCCCTACAATCAATGTGGGGATGGCACTGCATCATACTGCTTTTCCTGGTACAATCAGTTTCCGCCCCAGCACTTTAATTCAGGTAGTGCGAGATTATGTAACTTGTTTAGCCAAAGCTGGTTTTACCAAATTTTACTTTATCAACGGACACGGTGGTAACATCGCTACCCTCAAAGCTGCATTTTCAGAAACTTACGCCCATTTAGAAGATTTGCAGATTCCCAATGCCCAGCAAGTGCAATGTCAAGTAGCAAACTGGTTTATGTGCGGTTCTGTATATAAGCTGGCTAAAGAATTATATGGAAATCAAGAAGGTTCTCACGCAACTCCAAGTGAAGTAGCTCTCACCCAGTACGTTTATCCAGAGGCGATTAAGCAAGCATTCCTTTCACCAGAAGTTGCAAGCGGACACACAATTTATAGTGCAGCTGACTTTCGAGTGCGTTATCCCGATGGACGGATGGGTTCAAATCCGGCTTTAGCAACGCCAGAACACGGTAAACAATTTTATGATTTGGCGGTGAAAGAACTTAGTAATGGGTATTTGGAATTTATGAACGCAGAATAAGGAGTCTTGAGTAACCTATACAACTGCACCAGGTTTCTTTTGCTTCCGAACTTCTAAATATATCCTTCCAGAAATTGTAATTATTGATACAAAATTGCCAGTAAAAAACATTTCATAAATTCTGCCAAATTGCCAAATAAGTTGCTCTCACCTGAATTATTGTCTCATTTTTAGATAATATAAAATTGGCGCAGTTAGACAACAATATTGGCTTTAATATCTATTCCAAATTAAGTCTAATAGCTTTAGCACTAATAATTTTTACTTCAGATAAAATTTCCCCTTACTGAATAAACATCTTCTCTGGTAAGGGCTATTGTTAAGGAATTTATATATTATGATTGCTACGCTGATTGTAGCTTGGATTGTCTTCATAATATTGTGGAAGTTGTTGAAAGCAACCCTGAAGAGTGCCTTCACTATTGCCGCAATTCTTATTTTATTAAATATTAGTTTTGGCATTACTCCACAAGATATTTGGCATCACATAATGCAGTTTACTCAAACTCTATCAAACATCCAAAGCGGCAAGTAAAAAAGTAAAATTAATTGAATTCAACACAAAGATCCAGTTCTTACTTATACCAATTCTGTATGAAGATGCGCCAAACTATATAAGGAACGAACCGCAAAGAACACAAAGAAAGAAGCCATGAGAATTTGGCGCAGCCTCACAAAGAAATGGTATTAGTAAGCCATTCATTGTTTGTAGTAAGAACTTAAATCCTTACCACAAACTTTAATTTATTTACGCCTAGCTACTTGTAACCTTTGTTAGTCAATCATTATTTAATGCTGAAATCTTAGCTAATGCATCCTTAAAACTTGGCGGCAGCTGACGCATAATCTTGCCTCTTTCGCGATCTAAAGCTACTAAAGTCACCTTGGCAGTAACGTACAATTGTTGTCCATCAATTGAGACTATGGCATAATCCCAATTGATTCGGACACCAGTTACCTCAGCCATGCGGGTTTTTACCACCACTGTCATACCCAATTGAATTGAACGGTGATAGCGCAATGACATTTCTACAACTGGTAAATCGCAACCTATAGCGACTAAATCAGCAAATTCAATCCCTATAAATCGCAAGCATTCAATCCGCGCTTCTTCCATCCAAGCTATATAGGAACCGTGCCAAACAACACCAGAATAGTCAGTGTGGTGGGGTTGCACTCTCACAGGATATTCAAACCAATTCCCAAATTCATGACTTGATGGATTGTCAAGAGCGCTAGTAGGTGGTAATTCTGGTTGGCTAGGTTTTTCTTGTGACCTTTTCACTTTTTTAAGCACCTATAAATAAATTTTCCAAATATTTAATAGCGTAAAAATTAATTGCGTTGCAAGAATTCTCGATTTAATATTTACACTTCCGAGTATGGGGAGTATTTTGTTATGCAGCCTAATCTCCAGTATGTTAGTGTTATTACTTTAACTCTACTTAGTTTACTCGGTTTTGGGATGGCCTACCCAGACAATGACCAGGTAAGCACAAATGCAAGCTTGAGATACAACTCTACAAAAAAAAGCTCAAGCTTTACCCAAGAATAATCAGCTTTCAGAAATTGAAAGGCTCAATGAAGAAGCTATCAAAGAATCTCAGCAAGGCCAATGGAAAGAAGCGTTGCAGAGATTACAGCAAGCATTAGCTATCACTAGAGAACATGGAGATCGCTCTTGGGAAGCAGTAACATTCAATAACATCGGCAGAATCTACCAAGGTGAAAGAAAGTATCCTGAAGCACTTTGGTAGTGTTGAGCGCCTGTGAAACCGGCTTGGGAGGTAAGTTAGGTAATGGTGAGGAAATTTTGGGCTTTGGCTATCAGATGCAACAAACTGGCGCAAGATGCGATCGCCTCGGGTCTGTGGATGATGGTGGTACACAGGCACTCATGAGCGCTTTTTATAGTATATTTTCCACCGATAAGTTGACTAAAACTGAAGCTTTACGGCAAGCCCAAGTCTCATTAATTACCGGAGACTGGAAGGTAAGAAGTCACAATCTACCCGTGGTGGCGGTTAATGATTTTAGTCATCCGTACTATTGGCATCCTTTATTTTGATTGGCAATGGACTTTAGGTGTCGATCGTTCCCCACCTGCTGTCAAAGGATGCCTTTTTCAAGCTTATGGCTGATGTGTCAGCTAGAAAATTCATTAAAAATTCATAATTCATAATTCATAATTTATAATTTCGTTATGTAAGTAGATTTAAACTCCAAATAAAACGACGCTACTTGCTTGATAGTTGCAATATTTTTAACGTGTCTTTTGATTATGAATTATGAATTAGTAATTACTAATTATGTTGATTGTGATTAGGAGTGCGTTTTAACTTTCAGCTAAAGGCTCAAAATTCGGTTCGTGAGGTTTTGGTAGATACAAAAAAGTACGTGATGGGCCAGCCACGAGCCAATCACTTAAAGGCAATGGATAACAGGATAAATAAGAGCGATCGCTAACTAAGCCACCATTACCAATTACCGATAATCGATTTCTAATTTGCGATCGACCTTTGGAAGCTTAATACTTCTTGGCAAGAATTTTAGAGCCTGTATCGGTTTGCATAGATTGCTTGACAAGATCGGCCAGTTCGTCCAGTTGGCTAATTGCCTCTGCACCTTCTAGCTTCATTAATTCGCGGTCATCCCGCATTTCCGTCCAAGTAATCCCATAATCGGATACCAAAAACCGAATCAGGTGGTTATCACCCAAGCTAACCATAAATGATGCACTATTCATTTGGTCGCCACAGGTATAACAAGAAGCAGGATACCCGCGCCGCTCTAATACGACCGCCAAGGCTTGCAGGTTCATTACCAAGTCTTGGACGAATTGTCGATGTTGATGTGCTAGTCTCAGAAACACTTTTGTCCTCCAGACACCACAGTCATTTGAGTTTCTTTTATATTTTCTTTAGATTTTCTCATCCACTGGTATTGTAAACTATTCACTACAATTACCAGACAGATAATATTGAGTCTTTAATTGGCTACCTTGTTTAGGGTAGTAGATCGGAGTTTTGAGCGCCGTATCAAACTATTCAGTTTGCAAATTAAAAATCTCGGACAGAATTGCGAAATTTAACTATATCTTTATACGCTTCTGTCAGGGTAGATTCTTATATGAAGCGTTCCGATTTAAGAGTAACCTAAATCTAGCACTAGTCAAGTACAGAAAAGCTACATATTTTGTTTTTCTTGGCAACGTGCAGCTAAATTCACTGTTATTGGAGGCTATAACGTAGTTTTTTATCGTTATAGTCTCTATTGCTCATGCATTTAACTAATTCGGCGGAATTCCCCGTCCCTCTACAGGGCGGGGATGGATAGCCGGGTGATTCCTCAAACACCTCCGACTAATATCAACCGCAGGTTGATAAGGAAGTGGGGTGTTTGAGAAATCACCAATTATTGGATTTTAGCGCTTTACCACAATGTATATTTATGGTAGAGTAAGCACATCAAAGAGGTGAAAGTGAAGTGTTACACAAGGTTGTACAAGTCCGTTTATATCCGTCACTTGAGCAACAA
>NZ_NOLI01000065.1:0-41916 GCF_002245975.1 Nostoc sp. 'Peltigera membranacea cyanobiont' 213
ACTTATGGCGATCGCGGTAATGTAATTACTATAGAACGTCGTGCCCAGTGGCGGGGATACGACGTTAAAATCTTACCCCTAGATCAAAATAGTACAGCCGCAGATATTAAAACTGTAGATGTCATCGTTGGTGGTGGCGCACAAGATCGTCAGCAAGAAATTGTCATGCGTGATTTGCAAGGTGCGAAAGCTGATGCAATGCGCGAAAAAATCGAAAATGGTACACCAGGTGTCTTTACCTGTGGTTCGCCCCAACTATTGGGACATTATTACGAACCAGGCTTAGGGCAACGGATTGATGGTTTAGGAATACTCGATTTAGTTTCCGTGCATCCTGGTGAAAATACTAAGCGCTGTATTGGAAACTTGGTAATTGAAGTTACAGCTTCTCGTCTGGCGCAAGATTTAAAAGAGATGACGGGCAGCACACCATATTTGGTAGGCTTTGAAAATCACGGCGGACGCACCAAGTTGGGGAAAGTGGAAGCTTTAGGGCGCGTGGTGTACGGTTTGGGAAATAATGGTGAAGATGGGACAGAAGGAGCATTTTATCAAAATGCGATCGCTACTTATTCTCACGGCCCTTTGTTACCGAAAAATCCCTTTGTCGCCGATTGGTTAATTCAAACAGCGCTACGGCTCAAATATGGGGAAGCGATCGCATTGCAGCCTTTAGATGATAATCTTGCTGTACAAGCACGAGAAGCGATGTTTAAGCGGTTGAAAGTGAGTTTACCAAATGTTGCTGCGGCGAAAGCTTAACCTTGAAGAAAGCAGGGGGTAGCACACCAAATCAGAGATTTGGAGTCGGTTTTAAACCCAAGACTCCTCTGGTAGCGCTAGGAGACAAAGGGCAGTTTTCCTCCTGCCTTTATTGGTAAAACACCAAAATATAGAAAAAAAATAAAGAATATGATTAAATATCATAGCAATCATTTTGATGTGGCATCTCTAGCTCACAATAAAAAGAAAGCGATTCAGGGATTGAGCGAGCAGGAAGTGCTATTGGACTTTAGCCAAAAAAAAACCCCCAGAGGATGTTAGTCTACCAGGGGAGTTAGTTATCAGGGTGCATCTACCAATTAACTGTTCTCAGGTTGAACGTCACATTCCGGATAAATTTGGATAAAGGCTAGTTATTTTTTAAAATAAAAAACCCCCAGAGGATGTTAGTCTACCAGGGGAGTTAGTTATCAGGGTGCATCTACCAATTAACTGTTCTCAGATTGAACATCACATTCCGGATAAATTTGGACAAAGGCTAATTATTTTTTAAAATAAAAAACCCCCAGATGATGTTAGTCTACTAGGGGAGTGAGTTATCAGGGTGCATCTACCAGTAATCTTTTCTAGGGGCAGCCAGTATCTTCCGGGAAAAACGATTAAAATCAGGGTTGATGGCGATGTCTACGAAGGGTTACGCCTACACAACTAGAAAAAACCCCCAGAGAGTGTTAGTCTACCAGGGGAGTGAGTTATCAGGGTGCATCTACCAATCATCTTTTCTAAACTAAATGGGTAGCTACCGGATAAATTAACAGAGGTTGAAGTTATTGCTGTTTTCTCACCAAAAAAAACCTCGGATGTTAGCCAAGCAGAGGGGTTAGTTATCAGGCATTGGTGTAAACTTAAGCTCAAATCCTTAAGAATCTCGTTTCCAAGTTCTATCTCTAAACGATCCTCATTGGGTTACTAGTGCCGATTCTGAAGGTGGTAGCCCCCATGAGAATTAAAAGCTAGAGACTTTTAAAGAGCAATCTACCGGATAAATTAGCGTTGACTAGAGAAATATCCCAACAGGTGTTAGCCAACTAGGGGAGCTAGCGATCGGGGTGTATCTACCAATTAAACAATCCAGTGCGCTGCCTGAAAAATTTGATACCTCAGAAATAATTGCTGCTTACTTCCTTCATAAAAAAACCCCCAGTGGGTGTTAGCCAACCAGGGGAGCTAGTTATCAGGGTGCATCTACCAATTAAATGTTCTAGGTTTAAATACCATGCTCCGGATAAATTTACTAGAAAAGTCTGCCAAAAAAACTCTAGTAGATATTAACTGAATTAGGGGAGTTAAAAATCAAGGTACATCCATCTATTAATCAAGTATTCTAGGATTAAGGACTATTTTCTGGTAGAGAATATCTGCATCAAAAGTTGCTGTTGTTGGCCAAAAAAAAACCCCCAGTGGGTGTTAGCCAACTAGGGGAGTTGAAGATCAAGGTGCATCTACCAATTAAGTGTTCTCGATCCAAGTAATCCGATCCGGATAAAGTTGTAAAGGCAGAAAAAGCAAAACAACACCGAATCAGAAACATTCAGGGGTGGGATGCATCTAAGTTATCAGAGGGAGCAAATCGACTTGAAACTTTCGCGTTTCAAACCAGATTTAGGAGGCGGACAGGAGAAATTGTGACCCAGGAATTTCACATTTCCGTAACCCCAGTAGGGCAAAATGACTACTTGGTGCGGACGGAACAAGTCGCACCTGGGGTACCATTGGCAGAAGAATTGGTGACTTGGCCTGTAGCTGATTGGTTAATAGCTGCTGGGCATTTGATGAATGACCCATTGAAGTCAGTGTTGCAGGGAGATCCATTTACCTCTAGTGGAAACGAAAGCAATATCGCCAGAAACTCTGTTAATTTGGTGGCCTTAGGTCAACAATTTTATAACGCCCTATTTCAAAGCACTCTCAGAGATAGTTGGATTACTGCTCAAGGTATTGCCCAAAACCACCAGCAGGTACTACGCTTGCGCTTAGGGCTAAAAGACACTAGATTAGCTCGTCTGCCTTGGGAAGTGATGCACGCAGGCGATCGCCCTCTGGCTACTGGGCCTTATGTGGCTTTTTCTCGCTTCCAAAGTGGCGTTTTGGGGGCTTCTCCTTTGCGATCGCGAAATACTTTCACACCACGAGAACAAGGTGGTGTAAAAGTATTGATGGTAATTGCTTCTCCCTCAGATCAAGTCCGTCTTGACTTGCAGAAACAGGAAGCGATTAAACTGCAAGCAGAACTTCATCGTCAAACATCACGACTGACTGAAGGTAACAATCGGTTCCCAGAAATTGAACTCACTGTATTAGACCAACCAGGACGAGAAGAACTGACGCAAGCCCTAGAACAAGGCAGATACCACGTTCTCCACTACTCTGGTCATAGTAACTTAGGCGGCAATGGCGGAGAAATTTATCTTGTTAGTCGCAGAACTGGCTTAACGGAAGTCTTGAGTGGAGACGATCTGGCAGGTTTGCTCGTCAACAATAACATCCAAATGGCAGTGTTTAATTCCTGCTTGGGGGCGTACACAGCTGCATCCGATCCCTCTGGCGACACTGGGGAACGGAACCTAGCCGAAAGTCTGGTAAAGCGTGGGATCAGAAGCGTTTTGGCAATGTCAGAACGGATTCCTGATGAAGTCGCACTGACACTTACACAATTGTTTTATCGCAACTTGAGTCAGGGATATCCAGTAGATTTGTGCGTTAGTCGGGTGCGCCAAGGATTAATTTCTGCTTATGGTTCTCACCAGATGTACTGGGCATTACCGATTTTATATCTCCAGCCAGAATTTGACGGTTTTCTGAGCGAGGAAACTGAGTTATCCGAAAGTGCAGAATCACGAAATCAGTATAGTTCGCCTTTAGGAATCACTTCCACGATGTACTCCGCTATGGCAGATGATAGCGATATGCCTTTAGGAATGGAAGAAATGATTCCTACTGGTTTGACGCGGGACTCTTCTGGGTTGGACTGGCTGGGTGAGGATACTTGGGGCGATCTCGTTGATGAAATTGAGTATGATGACTCAAGTTATGAAGAAGATTCAGCGATAGTTTCGGATTTGTTTCGTCAGCTAGATAACCAAAAAGCTCCAACTGAACTGGATCGACAAATTCCAGAAAATAATTTTCAGCAAAGACAGGTTTCAGAAGAAAAAACTTCTCTGCAAGGGGAAGGAGATTTGTGGGGAGAAGTCCCAGCACCACCACCTCCAAATACTGGAAACTTGGAAGGAAATTTAGAAAAATCTGATTTTTTGCGTAGGCATAGCCCGCCGCAGGTATCGCAACCACCCCCACCAAGACCTCATACCCAACGCCGCAAGCTGTGGCCAATTGTAGGTATTGTGGGAATCAGTGCGTTAGCAGCTGCGATCGGTTTAAATTGGTGGTGGCAAAATCGCTCCCAGCAGGTAAATTTGCCTAACATCCCAGCAATTCCCACTGAATCTTTACCGATTCAAAAGCAGCAAAATCCCGACTTACAGACAGCACCCAATGGAATTGTTACCGCCACCGCTACAGAAAAATTGAGCCAGGGTGACTTACAAGGTGGGTTATTAGCTGTAGAAGAACTACTAAATCGTGGCGCACTGGCTGCGGCAGAAACTGCTCTAAAACTGGTTCCAAGTAAGCAAATTGACGATCCATCTGTCAACTTTTATAAGGGACGATTAGCTTGGCAGTCCATCCAAACTGGAGACAATAATAACTATAGCGTCGATGATGCCCGCCGCTACTGGGAAACTGCCGCAAAAGCTAAACCAGAATCGCTTTTATATAACAACGCTTTAGGATTTGCCTACTACGCAGAAGGCAATCTGAATCGAGCCAATGACTCTTGGTTCAAGGCTTTGAATTTGGCACTCAAACAGCAGAGTCCAGATTCCAAGACAGCAGTTCCTCAAGATGCTTTAACTTCTTATGCTGGTTTAGCGCTTGGATTGTATAAATCTGCACTTAATCAATCTAGTGGTAAGCAGACACAGTATCTGAATGAAGCGATCAAGTTGCGGCAAACGGTTCTCAAGTCCGATCCAGTCAATTTCCAAGTAGATAAATTAGCTAAAAATTGGCTGTGGACAGAAAAGGCGATTGCAGATTGGCGATCGCTCCTTCAAGAAAAAGGAGAACAACAGTAATACAGCACTTCCTGCGGCTATGAGGTACATCCTCAAAGCTGAAAGCTATGATAGGAGACGGGCAAGAGGAAAACTGTATTGCATAATAGCCGGAAGCGCTGTATTCGTAGGTGGTGATTGGAGCGATCGCTCCTGATAACAAAATAAGCGATCGCTAGACTAAAATTTTTGAGTGCCATATCTGGCGACAAGCCCGGAGTTTCGGAATCTCCGGCTTTGTGCTTTGCGTCTACATCCGATCTGAAGTCTAGTGGTGGAATAATAATTAGATTAACAAGCATGACCGCAGTACTATATTCTGTGTATGAAGATACTTATGGTTTAACATTGGGTATCATTTTTAGAGTACTTAAACTTTGTTTTCATGCCCTGTATTCAAGTCGGTGTTAGAATTCCACCTCATCTTCACAAAAAGCTAGCTATTGACGCTGCTAAGGCTGAGGCATCTAAATATAAGGTAATTATTAACGCTTTTGCTGATTACCTAGAGTGTACTGAGGATATGCCAAATCCTAACTGGAATCCTCCCATCGAAGTTATCAGAGGCAGAACAAGCCATTATCTCTGGCATCAAACGAGCCAAACTATTTATATTTCTACGCCACAACGGTAATCGCCTGTTTGAGGAAGAGTTTGATGCAGAACTGGTGACAGTTGTCAATACTTTTCTACTTTACCTAGATTCTTAGGTAAACAAACCAGGCTGCGATCGGTTTATTCTTCTCAACTTAATTTAGTTCTAATCATGATCAAAAACACTATTCTAGAGCCTCTAGTTACAGATGTTCGGTGTGAAGAAATTTGTCAGATTTTGGGAGAGACTTACAACCAAGAACGCTGGAACGATTGGCGCTGGCAAATGCGGCATCGGTTGACTAAGCTGGAACACTTTCAGAAGTTATTAAGGCTTAGTCCTACCGAAGAACAGGGACTTTTAATCGCGCCAGAGAAGTTTGCTGTAGCCGTAACCCCATACTTTGCATCACTCCTCGATCCAGAAGATCCGCTTTGTCCGCTACGGTTACAAGTCATCCCCCGGCAAGAAGAATTAATAGTTAGTACAGCAGACATGGTAGATCCATGTGGTGAGGATAACGATACTCCAGTACCAGGACTCGTACACCGCTACCCCGATCGCGTATTACTGCTTGCTTTAGACACATGCGCTGCTTATTGTCGTTACTGCACCCGTTCTCGTTTGGTGAGTCAAGGTGAGATGTACCCAGTAACGCGGCGGTTGGATGCGATCGTCGCTTACCTGGAAGAACACACCGAGATCCGTGATGTGCTAATTTCTGGTGGCGATCCTCTGCTAATGTCTGATGAACCTTTAGATAATTTGCTTGGGCGGTTACGTGCAATTGAGCATATTGAATTTATTCGGATTGGTTCCCGCGTACCGAGTTTTTTGCCGCAGCGAATTACACCGCAACTTGTTGCCTTACTTCGTAAACATCGCGTGTGGCTGTCTTTGCACTTTTGTCATCAGCGGGAACTTACCCTAGAAGTAACACAAGCTTGCGATCGCCTAGCGGATGGTGGTATTCCTCTAGGTAGTCAAACTGTGCTGTTAAAAGGTGTGAATGACTCTGAAAAAGCCCTCAAGAATCTGTTTCACGGTCTTCTGAAGTTGCGCGTGCGACCCTATTACCTTTACCAATGCGACCCAGTTGTTGGCACTGCACATCTGCGAACGAGCGTTCAAACTGGGATCGATCTAATTTCTAAATTGCGTGGTCATACCACTGGCTACGCTGTACCAACTTATGTAATTGATGCCCCTGGCGGCGGTGGCAAAGTCCCAATTTAAGCCGAGACTCTACTTGGTTATGAGAAAGGCACAGTTACAGTGCAAAATTGGGCAGGTAAAACGTACACCTATGTAGATCCAGTGGAATAAGTCTAACACCATATATTAATTCGATCGCCATCATCTAAAAAAGCCAGTTGGGATGGTTCTATTGGATTATGGCAACATAAAACTAAGTAATCGTAGGAGAGTAGCTGGAATGTTGATTGTTAGTAATACAAACCTAAAAGGTCGAGGTATCTTCGCACAAAAGCACTTTTTGAGAGGAGAGATCGTTGAGAGATCGCCAGTTGTAGTTATACCCGCAGAACAGGTTGAATTTCTAGATAAAACAATTTTAGGTAACTATTACTACGATTGGGAAGATAAAGCTGCGGCGATCGCTCTCGGTTTAGCCTCACTGTTTAATCATTCTTACGAACCTAATACTTACTATGTGAAAAAATTCGCCGAAGGGGAGGTGGAATTAATTGCTTACCGAGATATAGAAGCAGGAGAAGAAATTACTGCCAACTATAACGGTTCTCCTAACGATAAATCTCCTATATGGTTCGATGTTGTTAATGAGATATCTTCATTGAGGAATTAATAAAGACACCTGATTTTATATTGAAGCTAACAGCAAAAGCTTTCTTACCAGGAATTATCGGGCTATGGGGTTATTAATTGGTCTGTGTTATGACCTGAAGGCAGACTACCTTCAGGCTGGTTTTAGTGCCTCTGAGGTGATGGAGTTCGATGATGAAGAAACTATCATTGGGCTAGAAGATGCACTATTTCAGTTAGGTAATCAGGTTGAACGTGTCGGCAATGGTAGAGAACTCGCTTTGCGCTTGGCCAATGGCGATCGCTGGGATCTGGTTTTCAATATTGCTGAGGGTTTGAAGGGTCGCTCTCGTGAAGCTCAAGTTCCGGCAGTTTGTGAATTATTCGCTCAACCCTATACATTTTCCGATCCGCTCACCTGTGCTTTAACGTTAGACAAGGCACTTGCTAAAAGAGTGGTGCGCGATCGCGGTTTGCCGACAGCCGCCTTTGAAGTGGTGAATACTACAGCAGAAGCAACAGCCGCATCGCTGCCAATGCCAGTTTTCCTCAAGCCTGTGGCGGAGGGGAGTTCTAAAGGGGTAACTGGGCGTTCTCTTGTCAAAGAACGTGAAGAGCTAGTCAGTACTTATCAAGTGTTACGCGAACTATTTCAGCAGTCCGTACTCGTAGAAACTTTTCTTCCCGGCCGAGAAGTGACAGTAGGCATTATTGGCAACGGCAGCAACTCACACGTAGTAGGTGTGATGGAAGTAATTTTGACAGGAAAAACGGAAGCTTTCGCCTATACCACCCTCAACAAGGATGAGTATCTGGAACGGGTATCTTATGATTTGCTCATAGATCCCGAACCACTGGCAGCACAGGCAAGGCAGCTAGCCCTAGATGTTTACCATACTCTTGGTTGCCGTGATGCAGCCCGCGTGGATCTGCGTTGCGATGCTAGCGGCGTGTTGCAGTTTATGGAGGTTAACCCATTACCAGGGCTACATTATATCCGCTCAGACCTGGTAATTATGGGACGTTTGGGTGGTGTGACATACACAGAAATCATTGCTGAAATAGTTGAGTCTGCATGGCAAAGGTACAAATGTTGATTTAGTCAACCCCTTCGGGGAATTCAAAATTCAAAATTATCAATTCAAAATTAAAGACAATCAGTGGGGGCTTGTACCCAGAATTAATTAATTCAAAATTATTCTATTCTTCATTTTGAATTTTGAATTTTGAATTTTGAATTCAAAAAATGGTCATAAGTGGCGGTTTTTTGCCGTTGCTGATTGCGGTATGAAATTTATTGTGAATGACGATGAAAATTCTTGTAGAGACATAAAACTTTACATCCCTACATTTAGCTCAAAGCCACGGCGAGAATTGCTTTGCTCGCTCGGACATTGGCTCCAAACGCACGTCTATAGTTATTTCCTCATTAGGTTGAATATCTATCAAAGCAAATACTTGGCGTTTTTCAAGGTCAACCACAGCATTGGGATTTCGAGAATGATTGACTGCCGCAAACTTAGTTGAACCCTCAGCCGTTAAACAAATTTCCTCACTAATTCCAATAAATTTCCCCTCCCTCAGAAATTCATCGGTTTGATCGGCATATCTAACTTCTTGGTAAAAATGAGGAAAGCTAAAGTCTATTATTTGCTCTGCTTCTAATATCAACTCCTTAGCAAAAAGCCCGTAACCATCAATTCCACTCTGACGAACTTCACATTTCGGTGCATTGTTAATAAATTTTTCTATATCTTCAGGAGTCAGCATAATTAAAAGTCTCTATGTCTTCAATTATTTAGTTTTTCTAATTTTAAGTTATTTTAGATAGACTAATTTGCCTTGTTGGATCGCGATATTAATCTGGATGTAGAGACGTAAAACTTTACGTCTCTGAGCAGGACTTTGATGCTATATCGGAAGTCAAAAGATAAAAACGCCAAGTTAAAAGCACTGCGCCCATAAGTAGCCCTAATGCTAAACCCAACCATAAACCTATAGCACCCCAACCAAGAGTGAATGTCATCAGATAGCCACCACCTAGACCTACACCCCAGTAAGCGAACATGGCGATCAACACTGGTATTTTGGTATCCTTCAACCCGATTAATGCACCAGCAGCAATAGTCTGAATACTATAAAATATTTGGACTAATGCCCCCACAGCTAGGAAAGAAGTTGCCGTTTTAACTATCTCGACATTATCCAAATTACTGGTGTCCAAATACATTGCCACAATATAGTTGGGAAACAGCAAAAAAATTAATCCCACAATGGTAACAATGGGAGTAACAAGGGCAATGCAGACAAATCCAGCTATGCTTGCACCTTTGAGATCGTTTTGTCCCCTCAGCTGTCCTACTCTCATTGTGATGGCATAGGAAATACCTATAGACACCGTTTCGACGAAACTTTCTGTCTCAACGGTAATTTCATGGGCTGCTAACGTCTCTGTCCCAAACCACCCCATCATTAAAGCAGTGGCGGTGAATACTCCAATTTCGGCTCCATACTGCAACCCCAAGAACCATCCAGTTTGGAAGATATCTACAAACATATCTTTATCGAACTGATGCAAAGCGCGATGAAGTTGGTAGTCTTTAAAGTAGTCGTCCAAGCAAACCCAACTGACGGCGGCAATAAAATTCAGCCAAAAAATGAGTGTGCTTCCCCAACCAATACCCGCTAAACCAAGGGCTGGGAAACCAAATTTACCGAACATTAGCACGTAATTAGCAACTGCATTCAAGAATAGTCCAGATACCGTAATTACTGCTAGGAATTGGGGGCGATTGAGAGCAGAGCTAACTTCTTTTAAGATACAAAAACCGAGCGCAGCAGGAAAACTCCAAACAATAGACCGCAAATAGGTTTGAGCTAATAACACATTGCTTTCTTCTTGACCAGTCAGCAGCAGGATATAGTCAAAGTGCCAAATGATAAACATCACAGGTAAGCACATCGTCACAGCTAACCAAATTCCTTGACCGGTAGCACGGCTAACTTGGTCTATTTTGCCTCCACCAAAAGCATTTGCGACACTCACACCTACGGCTGAAAGAATAGAACGACAAACGGAAGCTAGGGTAGAAAAGGTAACAGCACCTAAAGCACCCGCAGCTAAGGCTTGGCTGTTAAGTAAGCCCATCATCACCCCATCCAATAAAGGAATGCCCGCTTCTAATATTTGAGTAATTACCAGAGGAACTGCCAATTGCAGGCAGGCTTGGACTTCTAATATCAGTTCTGACTTAAATTCTTTTGAAGCTAACTCCATTGGGCACAAAAATTAAGGATGGTGCGAAAAAAGTAATATTTAATATTATTTAAGATATATTAATACTTAAATCGCACTCAACTCAAGCTGTTGGCAGTGAAATAGGCGATCGCTCTACTTAAGTATGCGTAAGTTTGACAGATTAAATGGTATCTACATAATTAGTCATTTTTACTACGCAAAGGCAGTCACTCTCCGAGTTAGAGAGTGACTAAATTGAACAAAAATTCCAGGCAGGGAGAGGTTCATCGAACTCATGTAAAAAAAATTGTATATGTGTTTTCCCTGCTCCCTACTTGCTTATCTGATTAAGTAAAATCACTGCGCCGGTAATTTTGGATGTGTAGTAGAGTACTTTGCTACGACTCCAGAAATTTCAGGGTTGTAAAGTCTCAAATAATTCCAGTAGTTGCCAAATACCTGACGCACATAATTTTTGGTTTCATCAAAGGGAATTTGTTCAACAAACTCATCTGGATCTTGTGTAGTTAGAGTTTGCAGCCATTTGGAGACATTACCGGGGCCTGCATTGTAACTGGCGATCGCTAACAGCGAGTTATTGTTATATTGCTGATGGGTATGATCCAAATACCAAGTACCCAGCATAATATTATCGTTGGGATTTTCCAGGTTTATTGTTTTGATATCCACCTTAATTTGTGGGGCGATCCATTTAGCTGTACTGGGCAACAACTGCATTAAGCCAGTAGCATCAGCGACGGATTTGATTTTTGGCTCAAACCGTGACTCTTGACGCATTAGAGCGGTCACTAGCAAAGGATTGAGTTTACGCTCAATAGACCATTTTTCAGTCTCTCGGAGATAGGGAAATGGGTAACGGGCTTGCCAGTAGGCGATCTGTTTGCTCAGAGTTTGATATTGGGCAAGTTCTGCTGGTATTTCCCGATCTTCTAATTTAGAAATTTTGTCAATTCCGATGAGATTTTCACCCTTCGCCTGCCGCATCAACCCTTCAGTAAATTGCTCTGCTACCGTTGGCTGAATTTTATTCTGAAATTCCGTTTCCCATTGTAACCAGGCATCGCGGTCTTGACCCAACAAATATAATTCTTTGAAAGTCTCAGAACCAGCCGGTGGTAATGAACGCTGGGGTGCGATTACTTCCGGGTTCATGACGCGCACGTTGTCGAAGTTGCCGACATTTAGCCCCTGCATATTGGCTGCTCGCCATGCATAGTAAGAGTAGGGAAACTGACTAATTACATAATTATAAGCAGTTTGAGATTCCTGCTGTTTCCCTAGTGAAGCTGCCCATTTACCGACCCAAAAGCCGGCTCTGGGAGCTAAAATACTGTTGGGATTATTGGTGACAATTGGCTCTGCCCATTGCCAAGCACCGACGTAATCTTTGGCTTTGGCTTTATCTTGGGCGATTTTCCAACGATATTCTGCGGCTTCATCAGAATTGCCGTACTTGGCTATGAGTAATTGCCACGCCGCGCTAGCTGACTTTTGATCCTTGAGGGTTTCGAGAGTTTTGGCTTTTTGTACCAGTGCAGTCCCAGCTTGTTTAGGAAACTTACTAATTACCCGATCGAGATAAGGTAAGCCATCTTTACCTGTCTTTGCGGTTTCTGCTAATCGCAGTAGTGCAGTCCCAGTTTCCTCGGTATTGGGAAATTGCTGCACTAATTGTTTATAGGTAGCGATCGCTGTTTCTTTATCTTTGCCTCCTACTTGTAACCCTCGTGCAGTCCGGTAGAGGTTGCGCGGTGTTTTGGGTGCTTTGGCATAAGCATTCGCCGCTTTCGGAAATTGACTATTTTCCCAATAGCTGGTACCAATGAGTTCCCAGTCTTCGGGTTTGAGGGTAGGCTGTTTTACTAGCCGATCCAAAACGCCCACTATGCCTGGTTGATCGTAAGCATAAGTTGCCAAAATCAATTGTAATTTTGGCTGATTGGGATTTTCTTGCAAGCGTTTGCGAATAATTTCCCAAGTTAGAGGATTAGAAGGAAATTGAGCGATCGCTATTTCTTGTTGCTTCGGTTGGGCAATTAGATATAGTGCTTTTACCGAAGCGGCTTCTTTTGGATACTGTTTCAGCACACTTTGTCTGAGATCCGAGGCTTTGCCGTCTGCGCCCAGGATATCCTGTGCCTGGGCCTGTTTCAGCAAAATGTAGGGCGCGAGGATAGGATAGTCTTTCTCCAATCCTTGGAGTAAAGCCAGCGCTTTTTGCCCTTGGGTTCTTTCAATGTAATCACTCGCCAAAAGATAACGAGCGCGATTTCGGTCTGGCGAAGGCGACTGTCCGGCGATCGCTGCTAGTTTTGCCGCCCGTTCTGGCAGAGATTGTGATATCAGTGGAAAGACGGCTGATTGGGCAATGCTAGCATCAGATGTTTGCTGTGTCTGATTCTTACCCACTTTGAGCCATTGCCCAACAGTTTTACCAATCTGAGGTGCTGATACCATCGCCCCAGCTAAAAAGGCAAACAGTGCCGCACCTGCAATGATCGAAATTTGCTTTTTCTGTAGTTTCTTCAGCATGAATACTCGCTGAAAATTTCCGATGAATTTCCTGAAACTTTAACACTCCTAGCCATCAGTATTACCAATTTTTAATTTTAGATTTTTAATTTTATGTACAAAAATCTTAATTTTCAATCCCACAGTTAGCAATATTGAGTAATTAGCACATATTAAATGCTATTACATCTATCTTTGGTATATAATTCTTATGCCACTTGAGCAATACAGCAATCGATTGGATTGCGAACGGTAAGCCCTTGATGGCGCAAGTCATAGTAGATGCGGGCAGCCCTTGCCAAGACTGACTGGTGAGTTCAACGTAATCTTGTGTTTCGAGGTAAGCTTTAGATACTCGTGCTTGATCTTGAGAAAATAAAAGTTATGAATACTGAGCTAGCTTTATGGAAAGTCTTTATTAGTCTGCCGGAATCTCTCAAGACAGAACTATTGCATTATGCAGAATATTTGCGAGAAAAGTATCCACATAATCAACATAATCAACAATCTCAGGAAAAGATAGAAACTGTTCGTGGTTATGGTAGTTGGGCAAATAAAATCATTATGTCAGATGATTTCGATGAACCATTAGAAGATTTAGCAGAATATATGTAATTATGAAATTTCTTTTGGATACTCATACTTTGCTGTGGTATTTACTAGGCGATCCCAACCTAGCAATTAAAGTTAAGGATATTATTGATACAAAAGACAACTTGTATTTCAGTATTGTTAGCCTTTGGGAAATTGCTATTAAAATTAATATAGGCAAGTTAAAAATTCATCGTTCAATTGAAGATTTATTTAAAGAATTACAATATATAAATATTCAAATCTTGCCTATTATAGATAAGGATATTGAGTGATATTCAAAGCTAAATTTTCCATCAAATCATCGCGATCCATTTGATAGAATGTTAATTGTTCAAGCCATAAATCACTCTCTTGTTGTGATTAGCAAAGATGTCAAGTTTGATGGTTATCCCATTCAAAGGCTATGGGATTGAAATCCATAAAAAATAATGTTGGGCTACCCTGCGGGATTGTGCTACTTTATCTCAATCCAATCTACAAGAGCAGCGATCGCCCGATCTCGTAGGATGATTTCTTCATATTGCTTTATCGCTTCTTGAAGCCTACCGAGCCTCTTAAGCGCAGCAGCACGATTGTTGTAGTACATTGGGTTGCCATCATCAATAATGATAGCTCGATCGTAAAGAGACAGAGCATCTTCAAACATGCCCATTCTAGCGCTTATATTACCTTAGTTGTACAAGAATTCCGCTTCATCTTTATCTGTGTAGCTTCTTATACTTCACACTTCCTACCTTGACATTTGTATTTACCTACCAGATAGTATTCCCAAAAATATTAGACAGCATAACGGTGAAGTGCGATCGCCCGATCTCGTAGGATGCGTTAGCGAAGCGTAACGCATCACCCAAAACCCTCAACTCACCGATCCCAAACCTCTAATAAGGGCATCAATTCCTCCTTCATTCCCCAATCAACCGAATAAATACCCTGTGCTAAATATCGGTGAAAACTTGAATACTTCCAATCCATTGCTCGCTGACATAACCCATGTTGTACTGGATTGTAATGGATATAATCACAATGCCGCGCAAAATCAACATCATCTCGAATCCAATGTTCCCAAAATCGTCGCTGCCAAAGATTGCTCTCTCTGCGTTTGTGCCGTGATTCACTCCGGTTTGCCTGCAACCGTAGACCAGATGCTCCTTGCTTGGTGACATCGCTTTTAATCAATCGCCAACGAGTTGCATAATCACTATCATTAGGTGGTAGAGTCCAAATGCAGTGGATGTGATCAGGTAACAACACAATGGCATCGATCGCAAACGGATATTTTTCACGAACCTTGAGAAATGCCGAGCGCAGCAAAAGACGTGCAACATCGGTGCAAAGCCACGGTTGTCTTTGATGTGTTACCTGGGTAAAGAAGTAAGTGCCGCTCTCAATCCTGATTCTGCGGTAGTTGGTCATTGAATGATGCAATTTGGATTTGTTGATTAGTTTGCCCAAATCCGGTTGATAAACAATAAACATGTTGATTAATTACATGGGGGATGCGTTACGCTGGCGCTAACGCATCCTACAAGATTGGCGATAGCTCTCTAAAGTCGAAGATATTTCTGTAAGTCTAATTGATTCTGAAATGCTTTTAGTCCACCTTGCTTATCCCAGTACTGGTGAAATTGGTGCATCTTATTCTCTTCGGCTAAATTATGGGCAGCACCATCACCTACAACATAATCGAAGCCAAAGAAATCTTTCTGGTGTGGCAATTTCTCCCAGTCAGAATTTTCAGGTGGCATCCACAAAGCTTTTACAACCCTGTATATACCCCACTCACTAGAATTATTTTCGTACACTTTATTATCAACAAATTCGACCAGATGAGTGACTTTGGCTTTTTGAAGTAGAAGCATTAAGTCATCTTTAAGAGGCTTTTCAGCATTGGTGTTGTCTTTGGGATCGCGCCAGTTAAGACAAAATATCCTGGCTTCTGGAATTTGCATAACCGACGTTTCGTAAGCCCAGGCTTTATCATTACCTTTATGTTTAACATTCTTAATCCAACTCAGCTTCGACAAATCCATAACTACATAGCTTCCTAAGTCAAGCAAACTTGTTGCTGGTAGTGTACCCTCGTGGAAGCATAATAATTGCATTGCGATTGGCTAAAGATTCTGTATGGTGCGATCGCCCAATCTTGTAGGATGCGTTACGCTTCGCTAACGCATCACCCAAAACTTGCTATAGCAATTTCTCCATTATTTGGGCAGCCAATTCGTGAGCGTTTATTTTCAGCTACAGCGATCGCACCGTAAAAGGTTAGGCTAATTTGCAAGCAATGCGATCGCGGAATTAGAGATAATATTTCTATGATTCAGTAATTCTCTATCATCTATGACTCAAGCCATACCTAAGTTAGTAACCTTTGAGGAATTCGTCGATTGGCTACCCGAAAATCGACGAGTTCGCTATGAACTACATAAAGGAGAAATTGTTGAGATGGCACAACCAGTAGGGGAACACGAAGAAGTAAAGGGTTTTTTAGCAAGAAAAGTAACAGTTGAATTTGACCGATTAGACCTCCCCTACTTCATGCCCAGCCAAGCTATAGTTAGACCTCCTGAAAAAGATTCTGGTTATCTCCCAGATGTGTTGGTGCTAAATCGTGCAAATCTGGCAAACGAAAAATTATGGCAAAAACAATCTATCGTAAGTTTGGGTGCATCGATCCCTTTGGCTATAGAGGTTGTATCAACTAACTGGCGGGACGATTACTATTTAAAATACGCTGACTATGAAGAGATGGGTATCCCAGAATACTGGATTGTCGATTATGCCGCCTTGGGTGGACGTAATTTGATCGGCAATCCCAAACAACCGACAATCACCGTTTGTAACTTGGTTGATGGGGAATATCAGATAAGTAAGTTTCGAGATAATGCGATTATTATCTCCCAAACCTTTCCCGAATTGAATCTCACCCCAAACCAGATTTTTCAAGCTGCTGTCATCTAGCGTTTTGCCAATTCTGGAGTTCGTCCTTTCAAGCCAATCATCAACTTCAGCATAAACACCTTTAATACAGGGACTCGCTGTAAAAACCATAAACCCAAGCGACGAACCACTACTATAGGTAAGAAGTTATTAGAAAACATCCGATCTAATAAGTCGGTGAAACCTAAAATAGTTAAATTCTCTAGCTTGCGCCAGCGTTCATAACCTTTGAGAATCTGAATATCACCAATATCTTTACCCGCTTGGTGCGCTGTTTGGAGAACTTGCGCCAAAGCTGCTGCATCTCGAATCCCCAGATTTAAACCTTGTCCGCCCACTGGATGGCAATTATGCGCCGCATCACCAATTAATGCTAGTCGGGGGAGAACATAGCGATCGCTTTGCATGAGTTGTACCTGAAAGACAAAGCGATCGCCTAGTAATTCCAATTTTCCCATCTGATCGCCATAACGACGCGTAAGTTCTGCTAAAAATTGCTCATCATTTAAGGCACATAAAGCTTTTGCTTCTTCGTGGGGGGCTGTCCAGACAATCCGGCAACGGTTCCCCGGTAAAGGTAAAATTGCAAATGGCCCGCTAGACCAAAATCTTTCGTAAGCGGTGTTATTGTGCGGTTTTTCTGGTTTGACAAATGCCACGATGCAAGACTGCCAATATTTCCAGCCAGAGGTTTTGATTCCCGCAGCTTGACGAATTGGCGATCGCGCCCCATCTGCTGCTATCAGTAATTTGCTGCGAACTGTCTGTAAGCGATCGGCAACCTTTATATCGATCGCGACTATATCCTGCTGGTAATCCGCATTCACCACTTCAGCCGGACATAAATAAGTCACATTTGGACAATCTTGGACAAATTCCTGCAAAGGCTGCAACAGCGCTTGGTGTTCTGCCACATAACCCAACTCTGCTGTATCTATATCATCTGTGGTAAATTCCACCACATTGGGATAATCGGCATCAGAAAGACGAACTCGGCAATATTTGGCGATTTGAGGCAATATCTTGTCCCAAACTCCAATTCCTTGGTAAATTAGCGCCGAAAGCTGATGAACCGCATAGGCTTGTCCCTTGGCTACCGCCACTGAAGCCACTTTTGCTTCAATCAGCAAGATACTCAAGCCAGAATCTTTTAAAGCAGAGGCTAGAGTTAACCCAATAATCCCACCGCCAACAATTACCAAGTCATATTCATATCCCCGCAAGTCTGGCGGTGTTAATTGAGGGGAAATTTGCTCAAACTGCGTGGCCATTGTTAAGTTAAGTTACAGCGTCTTTAACTCTTATTTTGACGCGATCGCACCCTTTAGAGCAAGCAAACATTGAAAAACCCCGCCGATGACTGAGGACAACAGCGAGGTAACACAGCTTTACTTATTTTCAGATAAATAAAGTATAAATTTTGTTGCGGAGCTACTACCAACGATCGCTAGTAAGTGTAACCAATCATTAAATATGCTGTGTTTGACAGCAGGAGATTATTAGTGATGTGTTTTGATGTGATGTTTCTTAATACCTTTGTGATGATATGTATGATGCTTATGCTTAACAGCCGCTGAAGCTGGTGCAGCTTGAAACATTGGTGCAGCAATGGCTATGGGAGTAGCAAGTACTAGAGCTAGAACTAAACCTTTAGCAAACTTATTCATGTGATTTCCTTGATTCCATTTATGTAGTGAACCCATGAATTAAATATGACAAAGACAGATGTCATTCTCTTGTTATTTATATGAAGTTTTTGTGGATATTTTTGCCGATATTAGCATCTAAAAAAGACATGAATATTTATTACTCTACAGAGAAAAATAGCTGAAGCCTTTCGGCAATTATCTAGGATTAATTTTTGGATGAAATAAGCATAATTTTCTATTTTAGAGAAATCTACCAAATAAAAAAACCTGCTGCGATCTGCAGTAGGTCTAAATTGTATGGTATGTATTTAGAAAGTAGTAGAAAATAAACTTGCTATATAACTACTAAAAAATATTAAAGTTAGTAGCAACTATATAAATCATATCTGAGTAGTCAAATACTCATGAATCAAGGTTTATAGTCTGCGTCGTCTTATTATTAATCAAATATCAAGTAAACGTCTGGCGGCTTTGCGAAATATGAGTCGATAAACAGCTATTTACTTTCATGAATAATAATTATAATTTACGCATAATAGATCCCCCAAACCCCTTTTTAAGAATATTTTTAATATTCCCCTTTTGAAAAAGAATCGAGGTTTGAGATTTTCAATGCGTAAGTTCAGAATTAGTTATTTGGGTTGGTTGGTGTAGCTGCGGGTGGGGTAGTTGCACCTGGGGTAGTTGTACCTGTTGGAGTAACGTGTTTTTTAAGTGCAGATTGTTTAACTACAGACTTACTTCTAATAGCTTTGCTGTGATGGCGGTGGTGTTTGTGCCGTTTTGCAGTCTTGGATTTGGCAACTTTAGCAGTTGCGTAAGTTGTATTCGCGCTAGAAGTAGTTTTAGCTTGAACAGTGGATGCAGAAACAGCTACAGGTGCAGCTAACATTAAAGCCAAAAGTAAGGCTTTAGCGAACTTATTCATTTGAAACTCCTCGTCAAATAATCAATTGCCTAACTATCTACTAGCGGTATGTCATTAGTTTGTAATTTATGTGAATCTTACGTGTGATTTTTAAATTATCTCTATTCTCAGATAGATGACTTTAATTGACATCCTCCCACCGCTAATCAGGAGTACCTGATATAGCGGGGGATTCCAAAGATCGCTCTTTGGGTTTCCTCTTTCCACGAGTTGATTTGCTTTTATGAGTTGCCTCACTCAAGTATTGATCGGTCTCTCCAGAGGCGTTAGTTCCGACGTGACCCGCCGTACTCAATCCTTTTTCTAATATGTTCCGCGCCGCGTTCTGGTCCCGGTCTTGAGTATGTCCACAATGAGGACAAATATGAGTTCTAGTGCTAAGAGTCTTTTTGACGACTTGACCACAATTCGAGCAATTCTGCGAAGTGTAGTGGGGTGGAACTGCAACAGTTACCACACCAAAAACTTTACCGAAATACTCAACCCATTCACGAAACAGCGACCAGGAAGCGTCACTAATCGACTTAGCCAATCGATGATTCTTAACCATATTCCGCACCATCAAATCTTCATACGCCACGAGGTCGCTAGACCTCACCACGCACCTTGCTGTCTTTACAGCAAAGTCTTTACGCTGGCGACTTACTTTGAGGTGAAGACGCGCAAGTTTATTCCTGAACTTGACTCTATTTTGAGAACCTTTTTTAGTCTTAGACATCCGGCGTTGCAGTCGCCTCAAAGACTTTTCACTTTTACGAAGATGTCTGGGATTGGCGACTGTCTCCCCGTTACTATCGGTGTAGAAGTGGTTCAAACCAACATCAATACCAATGGTTTTACCCGTTGGTTCTCGCCTTTCTACTCGTTCTTGGTCAATGCAAAACTGGGCATAATACCCGTCAGCACGACGCACAACCCGCACTCTTTTGAACTGTTTAAGTTGGTAGAAATGCAGGTCACGGGTTCCCCAAAGTTTAAAGGTTCCTGCTTTGAACCCATCAGAAAAAGTGATATACCTGCGGTCATCATCAAGTCGCCATCCACAAGTTTTGTACTCAACAGAACCGTGCGTTTGTTCTTTCTTAAACTTAGGAAATCCTTTTTTCCCTGGTTTACCTTTTTTACAGTTATCAAAGAACCGAGCGATTGCAGACCACGCCCTTTCAGCGCTAGCCTGTCTTGCCATCGAATTAAGCTTTGCAGCGAATGGAAAATCAGCTTCCTTAGCAGCAAGTACAGCGCAATATGCGCTCAACTCGTATTTACCAATGCCCTTATTGTCCATCCAGTATCGAACGCAACTGTTCCGAACAAAACGAGCAGTACGGATAGCTTCATCCAGCTTTCCATACTGCTCATTCGTTCCAACGAGCTTTGCTTCAAATACCAGCATTTTTACGCTCAACTCAATAGCCTAATCATAACATGGAGAAAGCGAAAAACTCAACTATTTCCCTTCCCTCACTGACTTTCAGTCAGTTATGCTTGTGGAATGTTGAGTTTTTCGCCCTCGATTCATCTCGCCGCCAAATCACAGATTATGGCGGGAGCCTTCTCTCCGAATCTAGGTAAATACCTTGATATGACTGTAGTCACGTAGGTTAGGATAGTATTGATTGCTGAAAGCCTTAAATTAACTGGGTTTGCGCTCAATGCTTTGCTATATGTGATGCTTGTTGCCTCTGCTATCTCAGAGGCTAAATGTAATATTTTGCACATCATCTATATCTTTTAGACTGACGGGTGATGACGCTCAGTCGTGCCAGCATACCGTAGGCAAGACTCACTATCGGCATCGCGCCTGAGCATATTTATGGGGTATGATGCTATGTGAATATTGATTAAGAAAAACTGATATCCATCAATTCTTCTGCTATATCAAAATTAGCTGTGACATTTTGCACATCATCCAAGCCTTCTAGAGTGTCAATTAACTTGAAAAGCGATCGCACCCGATCTGGATCGGGAACTTCTACACTATTACTAGGAATCCAGCGAAATTCGGCATCAGTCACCTTAAAGCCTTGATTTTTGAGTGTCTGACTTAGGGTTTCTAAATTGCCAATATCAGTAAAAACCTCAGCCATATTATCTTCAGTCATCTCATAAGACTCGGCATTGCCTTCAAGGGATGCTTCTAAAAGCCGTTCTTCGTCGATCGCACCCTGTACTAGACAAACGCCTTTTTGATCGAACATCCAGCTAACGCAACCTGTTTCACCAAGATTGCCACCATTTTTACTAAAAGCTACACGTAAGTCAGCAGCAGTGCGATTGCGATTATCTGTGAGGGCTTCAATTAAAATCGCTACACCACTAGGGCCGTAACCTTCGTAGCGAATCGATTCAAAGATAGCGTTATCCCCCCCAAAAGTGCCTGCACCTTTAGCGATCGCTCGTTCAATATTATCATTGGGGATACTCGCTGCCTTTGCCTTGTCAATTGCCGTGCGAAGTTGAAAATTTAGCGCCGGATCTGGTACGCCACTTCTAGCCGCTACGATAATCGCCCGCGATAACTGAGTGAAGGTTTTACCCTTTTTTGCATCTACTACGGCTTTTTGGCGCTTAATATTTGCCCATTTACTATGTCCTGCCATAATCTGAAATTATCAAAACTCTATTCAAGATTAAGATATAAACGCTTGCAAAAACCACGACTTAAGATAACGTGAGTTCGACAAATCTTTTTTGACCTCTCCCCCAGCCCCTCTCCGCATCGGAGAGGGGAGCAAAAAGCCTAATTTTTTCTACTCCTTCCTTTCCGTTTCGGAGAGGGAATCTGGGAGGGAGAGGTTCATCGAACTCACATTTAGATAATTGTGCAAGGCTAGATCAGGAGGTTTTTTGTTAAATCACAAAAGGTTCAAGTTCGCGGTTACACCACTCATCCCCAACTCGTTCTGTAACCAACGGTCTGATGGTAAACTTGGGTGGAGTACCAGCCAAAACATCAATCCGCACAGATGAGTAAGGCAATCTCTTTTGGAGATTGTAATCATGACGACCAACAAAAAGCTTTGAATCGGCAACTTTCCGAGTCGGTTTATCTGCTATTTCCGTAAAAATCTCCATCAATTCAGTTCCCTCTCGCCGTTGATAGCGAGGACGATGACCACTACCACCAGAGATAATGCAGTTAATGTGAGAGTCAGCAAATCCGGTATCAGTTGTGCAAAGATGCTCCAAACAGTGAGCGTGACCATTTAAAATCAAATCGACTATGGGACGTTCTTTAATTAGAGAACCAAGAGTTTCTGCCACTCGTTCAAACACCCAGCGCAAGCGGTGGCGAACCGCCAAGGTTTGTGCCTGATTCCACTTGGTAGCCTCAGTAACATAAGGCGGATGATGGAAAAAGATTACACGTCCGCGTACTTCGGAGGTGTTCCAAGATTCAATAAGTCTGCTTCGCAACCATTCAAGTTGTTCAAAATCGATCTCAGGCATTTTCTCAGATGCCAATTGTTTTTCAATATCGATTTTGATCTCGTCTATTTGATCTAATTTGGCGGTAAGTTCATCAAGTTGTTCCGCTTCGGTGGGTTTATCTGGGTTTAGTCCATCGCAGATTCCCAAAATCTGCAATTCTTCTCGATCTATTTCCTGGCGACGTTTTTGCAATTCTCGGCGGTAAATTTGCCCTTCTTGAGTTGCAGGTAAAGGTGATGGTGTATTAAAAGTATTAGAATCCAGTGCGAAAAAGTCAATTCCGCCATAACGAAAGGTGTAATAGCGATTGGGTAAACGGGTAAACTGTCCGGGTTCGTAACGCAAACACCGCCCTGTATCAGTCTTAGCAGTGTAGTGTCGATCTAAATGACGTTCTAATTCTTGTGGGGAAGCGATCGCTTGGGTATAATCCATAAATGCTCGTGCATAAGCATTACCTTGATACGATCCATGCCAGCCAATCTCGATATCTTTGTAGCGGAACAGGCGACGTAATGAAGATGTCGTTCCAGTAAATAAACGGTACATCAAGGGTACATCATAGTAATCATGATTACCAGGTACTGGCAAGAACGGCAGATTAAACACCATGCGATCGTAAGGAATGCTGTTCGGGTTATTACCACCGACAAGAAATTCCCGATAAGGCTCAATAAAGTTTGTTGAATAAAATTCTTGAGAACCAACCACATAGATTACATCACCTGTGTGCAACACAAAACTGCAATCATCTCGGTGAGTCAGCATCAATTCGGCAACCTTTCGTTGGGGGTGGTGTCGATAATGGGATTGAGTACCAGAATCACCAATAACCATAAAGGAAAATTCTGGACTATCTTCCCTGCCATCGTCAATAACCATACTGGTTTGGTCAATTCCCCGTTGCACAAAACTTGGATGCATCCACCGCACCCGTTCCTTCATCTTTTGAATTTTCACAGGAATCGGTGGATCGGAAATCAATTTCATGGCTGATAACTCTTCAATGCCTAATGCACACGCTGATTGTAACGAAATATTTAATTGTCGTTAGTCATTTGTCATTAGTCATTTGTCATTTGTCATTTGTAGAATAACCAATTCCCAATTCCCAATTCCCAATCCTTAAGGCAAATTTTCTCGCAGTAATGCTCGAAATCCAGCTTGTTGAAAATGCTCATCAGCAGTCAGGGCTTCAGTGATTCCGCTATATTGCATCACAATAAAAGATACGCAATCCACAAATCCCCATTCTTTCTCTGTTTGTTCCCGATATAACTCGAAAGCGCGTTCGTAGAGTTCCTGGGAGAGGGGGACAATTTCTACTTTGGAGTCTGCTACTAGAGAATTTAATAATGTGATTGCCGCTTGGCGATAAGGTTGTTGGGATAAGGCATTGCCAATTTCTAACATTACCGCCTGTGTTGTCACCAGACGAGTTTCTGCCGCTTGTAACATTTTAGCCAGATGTAAGGCTCGGTCATGCAAGCGATCGCTCGGTGCAGATAAAGCAATGGCAAATGATGTATCAAGAAAGACTTCAGAATGCATGGAAAGTTTACTTACTATACAAGTATTTATCTATATTGGTAGACCAGTCAGGTGGCCCATCTAAGTTTAGCGATCGCGCTGTTTGCAGAAATGATACCGTTTCGTGTTCGCTTGGCGGTAAAATTTCGATACTGATTCGCACGCGGGTATTGATTGGCAGTGCGATTGCTTCAGCCGGATAGAAGACTTTGCCATTAAACACAGCTGTGATTTTTTCTACCATTTTTCGCAAAAAGTACTTTTAGTCTATCCTAAGCTGGTTGTAACAATACAGGTAGAGTATACGACGCAATAACTAGTGAAGATACTTATATCAATCTTACGAATTATATCGATTTTTGAGAATTCCCGAAGCCAACAGATGAACTAATGTTACGTGAGTGCGACGAACTTTTTTAAAGTTCAATTCTTTCCCTCTCCGATTCGCAGAGGGACAGGTTTTTGATAGTAAAACCTCTTAGAGGATGTTTTAAAAGTAGTTTGCTGTGATTTTAGGCACTTATTTATCCCCCCTAGCCCCCCTTAAAAAGGGGGAAGAATCAAAGTCCCCCTTTTTAAGGGGAGCCAGTGCGGTCTTGGGGGTTTCCCCCATGAGCAACTGGCGTGGATTTAGGGGGATCTAAAACGTTTTGTTACCGAGAAGAGGACTTTTAAAACATCCTCTTAGTGGTCTTTTCTGGACAAAAGGGAGAAACTTTTTTAGCTTTTCTCCAATTCTTAACAATAAATTATTGGGGCAATTATATACAAAAGTAACGTATGTATGCTGTAAACAAATCAGCTTTTTGGAGTTTGGCAGAACGCAGAGTTTAGATCCTACTTTTGCTACTTGTAAAAAAAAAATTAATCCAGATGATAAATATTATTCTATATACCCTATAATCTTTTTAATTACGGTATCCGCTTACAAATACCGTAGATTTAGGGGTGATTCTGATGAGCCAGTCGCAACAATCAACACATTTAAGCAAATTACTAATTGAGAGAATGCAGTCTTATGTCATGAAAGCTTGGCAGATCATACAACTCTCATATCAACACAAAATTAGAAATTGGTTGAATAGACACACTCTACAAAGCTTTGTGAGCCTGTTTCTAATAGGTGCTTTTTTGAGCATAACAGTTGCCTCCTGCTCTGGAAGCAGTTCAGCTAGCAAAAATGATGTTAAGCTGAAACTCGTTTCTTTCTCTGTCACCAAAGCGGCTCATGACCAAATAATTCCCAAATTCGTAGAAAAGTGGAAGCAAGAACATAATCAAAACGTCACATTTGAGCAAAGTTATGGCGGTTCTGTAGCTCAAGCGGCGGCTGTGATTGCTGGTTCGCAAGAAGCAGATATAGTACATTTGGCACTTCCCCTAGATGTCAACAAAATTTCTCTTGCAGGTTTGATTAAAACGGGTTGGGAAACCAAAGCTCCCAGAAGTGGTATTGTTAGTAGATCGGTTGCTGCGATCGTTACCCGCGAAGGCAATCCCAAAGGTATAAATACTTGGGCAGACTTAGCAAAAGATGGCGTGAAAGTGATTGCGGCGAACCCAAAAACTTCTGGTATTGCTATCTGGGAATTCTTGGCTTTTTGGGGTTCGGTAACTCTAAATGGAGGTGACGAAGCCACAGCCTTAGATTACGTGACTAAAGTTTATAAAAATACTCCTATTCTGACGAAAGATGCTCGTGAAGCTAGCGATTTATTTTTTCAAAAAAATCAGGGTGATGTCTTAATCAACTACGAGAACGAGGTAATTTTAGCAGGTAAAAATGGAAATAAATTACCTTATGTTGTACCCCAAGTCAATATTTCCATTGATAATCCTGTAGCTGTAGTTGATAAAAACGTTGATAAACACGGTACAAGGGAAATTGCCCAAGCATTTGTTGATTTTCTTTACTCTACAGAAGCCCAACGCGAATTTGCTAAATTACAATATCGTCCTGTGAACCCCACTGTCACCCAAGAAGTAGCATCACAATATCAGCCAATTCAAACTTTATTCACATCTCAAGATTTAGGTGGCTGGGATATTATTCAGAAAAAGTTTTTTGGAGATGGAGCAATTTTTGACAAAGTTCAAGCTGCCAGCAAAGCATGATATCTAGATTATCTACTAGCAGATAGCTAAGTATAAAGAATTCTCGGTCACTTTACCCAATTGATAATTTATGAGCTTTCGTAGCAGATTTAAGGATAGCTTTCTCCTCATATTTTTAATGATTATTGCCAGCAGTACCACTGCTTGTAGCAGCAGCGAGGAAAAGAAAAGTCAGGTAAGTATTGATGGTGCAGCTGTCGGTTTTCCTATTTCTTTAGCAGTTGCAGAAGAATACGGTAAAGTCAAACCTGAAGCGAAAGTAAGCGTTGCCTCAAGTGGTACTGGTGGTGGTTTCAGTAAATTTTGTAATGGCGATATTGATATAGCTGGTGCTTCTCGCACCATTAGAGATGAAGAAATCAAAAAATGTCAAAGTAAGAATATTAAATTTGTCGAGTTACCTGTAGCTTTAGATGGTATCGCCGTGATTGCCAACCGCCAAAATAACTTTGCCAAATGTCTAACTATTAAAGAACTAGGTAAAATTTGGGGCGGAAAATCAGACGGTAAAATCTTGAAATGGAATCAAGTTAATTCCAAATTTCCTAACGAAAATCTGAAGTTGTATGCTCCATCTTCGGATACAGGAACATTCGATTATATGACTCAGGCTGTGACTGGCAAAGCCAAGAATGGCCGTACAGACTACACTGCCACTCAGAATCAAAACCTTCTCGTACAAGGAGTGTCGGGTGATGCAACAGCTTTGGGTTATGTAGGGATATCTTACTATATTCAAAATCAAGAAAAACTGAATCTAGTTGCTGTAGAAAGCCCTATAGGAAAGTGCGAAAAACCAGTTCCAGTAGATAATGTGATCAAAAACATCTATACACCTTTGTCTCGTCCTCTCTTCATCTATGTCAGTAAAAAATCCTTAGATAGTAAGCCAGCAGTCAAAGAATTTGTAGATTTTTATCTAGAAAATTCCTGGAAGTGGGTAGATAGTGTTGGTTATGTGGCACTACCTGATGAAGCTTATGTCAAAGTAAAACGAAAATTTGCTACTGGTGAAACTGGGACAAAGTTTAAAAAAGCAAAACCGGGTGAACCAATCACAAACTTTATTTAAAGAAAGTCTGAGTTATTGTAGTCTGATTGTAGTCAAAAATTTAACTGTTTATGCAGAATACTAATTATCAAGACGATCCTTATCTACTATCCAGACAATCACTGGATAAAAATGCTTCTGAAGATATATCAGAAAAGATTGTTGCAGCAATTTTATTTGCTTGTGCTTTAGTTTCAGTTTTGACAACCTTTGGTATTGTTCTAATTATTTTTCAGGAGACATTCAGTTTTTTCCAAGAAGTCTCGTTTGCTCAATTCTTTCTTGATACTAAATGGACACCTCTATTTGCCAATAAACATTTTGGCGTTTGGCCTTTGATTAATGGCACTTTATTGACTACAGCTATTGCTATGGCGGTTGCTATTCCTTTGGGTTTATCTTCTGCCATTTATTTGAGTGAATATGCTCAACCCAAAGTAGCAGCAATTTTACGCCCAGCAGTGGAACTTTTGGCAGGAATCCCAACAGTAGTATATGGTTACTTTGCGCTGTTGTTCCTTACACCATTGCTGCGGAATCTTATGCCTCTGGAAATATTCAACGCTTTGAGTGCAGGGTTAATGATGGGGATAATGATTACTCCTACTGTTGGTTCTATCAGCTTAGATGCTATTAAAGCAGTCCCACGTTCTTTACGAGAAGGAGCTTATGCTTTAGGTATCACTAAACTGGAAGCCATTTTTAAAGTAGTTCTACCAGCCGCACTTTCTGGAATCATCGCCTCTATTATTTTGGGTATTTCTCGTGCTGTGGGTGAAACAATGACTGTCCTCATTGCCGCCGGACAACAACCAAGACTAACTGTTAACTTCATGGAATCAGTAGAAACCATGACAGCTTACATGGCGCAAATTTCTGGTGGAGATAGTCCGCGTGGTAGTCTCAATTTCAAGACATTATATGCTGTAGGCGCTGTTCTATTTATACTTACCCTAGCTTTGAATATTGTTAGTTATTGGGTTGCTAATCGCTTTAAAGAAAAATACGACTAAATAGATATGGCTACAAGTTATCAACAAGACGATTCTCTAGATTCTGCGGCAGAATTTACCGATAATGTTGAGAGTAGGGAGACATTAGGGAAAGTTTTTGAAGTACTTTTTTTGTTAGGATTACTGATTGGTTTATTTGTCCTAGCATTGCTACTTTTTGATATTTTTCGAGATGGATTAGGCAGATTTTTATCACCAGGCTTTCTCACAGAAACTCCTTCTCGTTTTCCTGACCAAGGTGGTATTCGTCCTGCAATTATCAGCAGTGTTCTTTTAGGATCTGTTGTGATTTTAGTAACTGTCCCTATTGGTGTGGGAGCCGCTTTATATCTAGAAGAGTATGCACCTAAAGTTTGGTGGACAGCGATTATTGAGATTAACATCAGTAATCTGGCGGGAGTACCTTCTATTGTCTATGGATTGCTGGGTTTAGGAGTTTTCAATTATTTGCTTGGGTTTGGCCCCGCTTTGATTTCTGGTGCATTGACTTTATCTTTGCTGTCTTTACCAGTAATTATTGTGACAGCTAGAGAAGCAATTCGGGCTGTCCCAGATTCTCTGAGAAATGCTTCTTACGGCTTAGGTGTCACCAAATGGCGAACTATCAGCAGTCACGTTTTACCATACGCTGTCCCTGGTATTTTGACCGGCGTGATTATTTCTGTATCCCGTGCAATTGGTGATGCAGCGTCTCTAATTGTTGTTGGTGCTGTGGGTTTTCTCACTTTTGACCCTGGCTTGTTTCAGAGATTTATGGCATTACCCATTCAAATCTATAGTTATATCACTCGTCCTGAACCGGGTTTTGCTAGTGCAGCAGCAGCCACAATTATTGCGTTGTTAGTCTTGATTTTAGCTTTAAATGGTGTAGCAATTTATATCAGGCAACGCTTCTCAATCCGTTAGGTAATTAAATATCTAATTGGATAAATTTACGAATATTAGGAGAACAGCTAAATGACTTATAGCAATCATAGAAGTCAATCAGATAGTGCCACAATCGATCAAGAGAAGAGTGTCTTCAATGTTGAAGGTGTAAAGGTCTTTTATGGGGGATTTCTGGCACTTTTAGATGTCTATCTAAAGATTCCTAATAAACAAATTATTGCTTTTATTGGCCCTTCAGGATGTGGTAAAAGTACCTTACTGCGCTGCTTCAACCGGATGAATGATTTAATCCCTGGAGCTAAGGTTGAGGGTAGACTTAATTATCGCGATCGCAATATTTACGATCCTAAGATAAATTCTGTCAAATTACGCCGCCAAGTTGGAATGGTTTTTCAAAGACCGAATCCTTTCCCCAAGTCAATATACGAAAATATTGCCTTTGGCCCGCGTTCTAACGGTTACAAAGGTAACATTGATGAATTGGTGGAAGATTCCCTCAGACGCGCTGCTATCTGGGATGAAGTCAAAGATAAACTCAAAGAGAAGGGAACTGCATTATCTGGCGGACAACAGCAACGACTTTGCATAGCCCGTGCGATCGCAATGAAGCCAGATGTATTATTAATGGATGAACCATGTTCTGCTCTCGACCCGATTTCTAGCCGCCTAGTAGAAGAACTCTGCTTAGAACTGAAGCAGCAATACACCATCATCATGGTGACACACAATATGCAGCAAGCTTCCAGAGTGGCAGATTTCACGGCTTTCTTTAATACAGAAATTGACGAATATGGCAAACGTCGCGGAAAATTAGTTGAATTTAATCCGACAGCCCAGATGTTCAGTTCCCCTCAAACTAAAGAAGCTGAGGATTATATCAGTGGACGGTTTGGTTAAAGAGCCATCATAGTAGGAGGGGAAAGGTAAAAGCCAAATTCATTTGTGAGTGATTATTATTCATTTGCTCTTGAACCTTTCCTCCCGTACAAGCTGAGAGTAGGTAATATATATATATCTAACTATGAATAAAAAGCATTGATTAAAGAAACGATGTGTGAAGTTCTGCAAGAAGAAAGACTTCGCCTTTGCCAAATTCTTATTCCTTACATAAATGATGATGAGCAACGCGAACTTGAAGCCGAATTTGGTATACCTTCAGATGATGCTGAGGATGAAGTAATTGATATGACCGATTGGGTAAGATATGGCAATAAAATTTCGCAAAAAAGCGATTAAATTTTTAGAAAAAGCAAATCCTGAAGATGTCGAAAATATTCTGGAGTAAATAAAACAGATTGTTATTGCTGTTGAAGACCAAGGCATTATCCCGTTTACAGAACTAGATATCAAAAAAAAGAGTCGCTAACACATCCTACGGATATTTTCAGAATTCAAACCGGATTCCTATAAGAATTTAATAAGTGGGAATTACCAAAGTAATTCTGAAAAATATACTGAGGCTTGATAGTCCTAAAGTGAAGTAATATTTCAGTTTAGTACTTATACTGTGTATTATGTTTAAGCCTCTGTCGTTGGCTTTAGTTGCAGCTACCATCGTAGTAGCATCAATCAATAATCCTAGTGCTACATTAGCTCGAACTTGTGCCTCTAAGTGTGGGTCGCACCCAATTCAGTTTACACCTGGGCAATACATCCGAGTTGAAGTTATAAATAGTACACCAAACTTGATTAAAATCCAAAAACCCTCCGGGACTGATGCAATATCCTTGAGTCCAGGGCAGAAATTAAATCTAGAACAAATAGAGGGTACTGAGCCAAATACATCTCTGATATTTTGGAGCGAAAAGGGTTTATCACTACAAGCAATAGTCTCCAAACCTAACTTTGGTACATTGCGGCTAGAACTCCGTCCGACTTGGCGCTCTCCAGGCGATCGCTCGTTATATATTATGGATGATGGGAGGATAAATGTGTTTTAGATAGCAAATTAATGTTATTAGTTATGAGTTAAGAAACAACTTAAAATTCAACACTCATAACTAAAAAATCCTAAATTGTATTGTGCTAGACCGACCTGTATCTGAGCTATCAAAACCTAGCAGGCGCTTACCTAATCAGCGCTGGCAAATTTATCCACAGAAACCAGAATTTGCCCAAAAGTTGGCGGTTTTAATAAATGTTTCACCGATTATCAGCCAGTTATTGATTAATCGGGGGATTGAAACACCAGAACAGGCACAAGCATTTTTAAATCCAGAGTCTTTAGTTTTACCTTCGCCGTTAGAAGATTTCCCAGATTTGGCAATTAGTTTGGAGTTGTTGGAAAATGCGATCGCTTCTCAAACAAAAATTGCTATTTGTGGTGATTACGATGCTGATGGAATGACTAGCACTGCTCTGCTTTTGCGTAGTCTCCGCACTTTAGGCGCACATGTAGATTATGCTATTCCCAGCCGGATGCATGAAGGCTACGGTATTAATAAACGCATAGTTGAAGAATTCCACAGCGAAGGCGTAGGGTTAATTCTGACTGTAGATAATGGCATCTCTGCGTTTGAACCAGTCGCTAGAGCTAGAGAACTTGGTTTAGCAGTGATTATCACCGATCATCACGATATCCCCCAAAAATTACCACCAGCTAACGCTATCCTCAATCCTAAGCTAATAGCGGAATCGTCACCTTATCGGGGTGTTGCTGGTGTTGGTGTTGCCTATATTTTGGCAGTGTCTTTAGCACAA
Organism: Nostoc sp. 'Peltigera membranacea cyanobiont' 213; assembly: GCF_002245975.1. NCBI lineage: Bacteria > Bacillati > Cyanobacteriota > Cyanophyceae > Nostocales > Nostocaceae > Nostoc > Nostoc sp. 'Peltigera membranacea cyanobiont' 213. The sequence continues at coordinate 31,889 of NZ_NOLI01000065.1, forward strand.
CAGCTAGGCGAGACGAAGGGATTGATCCAGCCGATGCTAGCACTGTTTACGCTGGGAACGATCGCAGATTTAGCCCCCTTAACTGGTGTAAATCGCCGTTGGGTGAAACGTGGTTTACAGCATTTACCCAAATCCAACTTAGCTGGAATACAAGCGTTAATTCAGGTAGGTGGCGTGCAGGCGAGGGGAGATGAGAAAGCAGGGGAAGCAGGGGGAGTAGGGGAGAAAAAATTCAATATTCCTAACTCCTCAAATCCTAAATCGTTGAAGCCTGAAGATATTGGGTTTCGCCTGGGGCCGCGAATTAATGCTATCGGTCGGATTGGTAATCCCCAGACTGTCATTGAATTGCTGACTACAGATGATATGGGGGTGGCGCTGGAAAGAGCAATGCAGTGCGAACAAATAAATGCCAGTCGCCAGGAGATGTGTCAGCAAATTGAACAAGAAGCGATCGCTTATGTAGAGACAGAATTTGTTACATCTCTACAACAAGACCGGGTATTAATTGTTGTTCAACCCAATTGGCATCACGGCGTTATTGGCATTGTCGCCTCCCGCTTGGTAGAACGCTACGGTGTACCCGTGTTTATCGGTACTTATGAAGATGATAAACATATACGCGGTTCTGCACGCTCAATTCCAGAGTTTCATGTGTTTGAAGCTTTGGAATATTGTCACGATTTACTAGGGAAATTTGGCGGACACAAAGCGGCTGGGGGATTCTCTCTACCAGCAGAGAATTTACAGGTGTTGCGATCGCGTTTGATTGAGTTTGCTAACCAGTGTCTTGAACCCCAGCATCTCAAGCCTCTGCTCAAAATTGATGCCGAAGTCAACCTCAATCATCTCAATCAGCAGCTTTATCAACAGCTTAATGCTCTCCACCCCTGCGGTATGGACAACCCCGATCCAGTTTTCTGGACACCTAATGTCCAAGTGGTTGAGCAAAAAATCGTTGGTAAGGGTCACATCAAACTGACAATTGCCCAAACTATTGATAATCAGGAGTATAGAATTAAAGCGATCGCTTGGCGTTGGGGCGACTACTTCCGCTTACCACCGCGAGCGGATGTAGCTTACAAACTGCGAGAAAATTACTTTAACGGTAACACCACCATCGAGTTAGAGTTAATCGGTGTTAGACTACCAATTCAGCTTCAACAATTTTTTGCTTCGCCGCCTATCCAGTCAAGTACAACTTTTGAGTACAACCAGCGACAGTATACTTGTGGTTTCTATAAAAACGGTATTGAAGCAGAATTAAGAATTAAAAATTCTGAAGGCAAAGTCTTAGCCATGCAGCCAGGACATATAATTGGTTTGCTCGGCACTAATCGTCAAAACGCTAAAGAAGTTGATATCTCTCAACCACAGTATGACAATATTATCCAAGCTGCCCTTCAAGCGTTATCAGTTAAAAGTTCTTAATATAACTTGTCCTTTGTGATTATGACACTGTGAGTGCTGATTTATTAGTTACAAGTATGAGTTAAGAATAAAATTTAATTTCTCACTCCTAACTCTTCACTCTCAATCAGCACTCAGTATTCTTATAAATTGCCGTTGCGAAATGCCAGCACAAAGATTACTGCTGGGCCAGCAATTACGATTAGCGCCACAGATAGTAATTGGAAGATAACTTCCCAATTGATACTGGTAAAAGCGTTAAACAAGTCAGATACAGCGTCAAACATTTTCCTTTTCTCCTTTCAATTGTCTTAAAAAATTCAATAACTTAATTACAAAGCCCGCAATCGATCATATCTGTCTATGGCCTGTTGGATTTAATTTACTTAACAAAATTATAAGAAAAGACATAAAAACGTAAAATAAGGGGATTGGGCATGGGGGATGACGCACTTGTACTGAGCGACTTGCCTTGAGCGAAGTCGAAAAGAGTCGAAGTGTTGGGCATTGGAAATTAATTTCCCCATTGTCTGTTTAAGAATGGTTTGCAAATGTCAACTAGCAAACGCATATTTAGGGGATGATATAAAATGCTATCTTCGTTGTCATTAATTCAGGAGCTTTATGGTGATGAAATCTTCAAATTCGTTTTTAGCGGTAGCACTGGCGATCGCTTCGGTAAGTTTTCCCATATCTGTCAAAGCCGATACCGTGAATGCGCGTTGCGATGTATTCCCAAAAGGAGAAGACCGCGCCACATCTTCTGGCCCCTGTACCTTTTCCCAACGGCAGGGTGCGGTTAGCATTCAACTGGAAAATGGTAATAGCTATGACCTGCTCCCTTCGGGTAATCGACCCGGCAATTATCGCGATCGAAATGGTGATGCTGCTTATCGACAATCTGGACTTGGCGATCGAGGACAGATTTATCGTCTCGCCAATGAGTCGATTTTTGTCTATTGGGATACATCTGCTAATCGACAAAACTCAGGTAACAGAAATCGTAGTGCTGCTAGGCGTCAGCCTGAAGCGGGTACTACCGTCTCTCGGTTGGGCGATCTAGTGGGGGCAAGGGCAGGACAGGCAGAAAACACAGTGAAACAACGGGGCTATCGATGGGTCAAGAGTGATGATTCGGGCTACGGCTACTGGCTAGAAGGCAGAACTAACTACTGTGTAACGATCCGAACAGACCAAGGACGCTACCAATCAATTGTTTACACAGGGAGTCCAGAGGATTGTAAGAAATAGTTGCTATCTGGACAAACAATCCAATTCGGATTCGTTATTTTCCTCAATAATCACGAGACATTTTTAACATGAAGCTTCAAAATTTGCTTTTAGCAGTCACAACAGCGATCGATTCTAGATGATGCGTTATTCGCCGCATTCCCAAATACAGTTACCGCATCTCTACCGCCATTGGCAAAGGCCAGGATGAACTGGCCTTACTTGTTGGGATTTAGACAAAAAGTAACCAGATTAGAAACGAGTTCTGCTATTGCTCCAGTCGCCGGAATCGCAAGTACCACGGAAATTCTCAATCCCATTAATGGCAATCCGTCCACTGCGTCGATCGATCTCAACACGCGGATGATTTAGCCCATTTACTTGGTATTTTCCCGTGATTTGCTCAGGTGTGACACGGAGATCCTTGAGGTTCCACCATCCATCAGTACCGCCTGAATTAATTGGTGGGATGAGCTTTCCGGCCAGATGAATTTTTCCCTGCATATTACGAATCTCGACTTGAACCTCGGAATCGAACTCGTCTGTCGAAGACTCTATACGATTTTGCAGTTCATAGCGATGACGACTTGAGTTCCATTCATAGCTATTGCGGCTTTCAATACCTGGCTTGCGACCTTCACCGTAGCAGATTAAGGTCAGTCTTTGCCGCATTGAGTTGCTACTGTTGCGCTCAGGTGCGCCTTGCTCCCGGAGATAGGTATCGATCGCAGCTTGAGCTTTACCAATTTCTCTTGAACTACAGGAACGACCATTTTGAAGTAGCTCCCCTCGAGGACTAAAAAGGGCAGTGCAACCGCTTCCTCGTGTCATCCCCGTGACACTTAAATTACCATTATCTACAGTATCGATTATCGCTTGAGCATTCACAGAACTTGCGACTGTAAGTGTCAGTAAACCCAGCGCGATCGGCGTTAAAGCTTGCAATGTTTTCATTGTTATGTTGATTGTTGTTTTGAATAGATATTAATTAAATCAGTGAACAGTCAACAGTCAACAGTTAACTGACTCTCAATTGACTTACAATTCTTAACCGATAACTGTTGATTGGATCACTCTATCACCAAGAGGTTGAATGGTAAAGTCAGTATTTTGAGATCCAATTTTTGAATTCAAAATAAGCTAATTGAAGCCAATAATCCAGAGCGATCGCAACAGATTTTAGCGGTTCTGATAAGTTATTCGTTTCCATCTGACAATGCTCAATTTACGTCAATTTGAATATTGTTAGCTTCAAAAGCTTGCCGTACCCGTAGACGGAACTCTCGCCCAACGCTCCATTGTTCCATAGGTGCGGTTTTAATCCAGACGCGCACTGACATACCTGTATGAGATAGGTCATCAATCCCCAACACTTGGGGCGATTCTGGCAGGCGATCGCGCCATTCTACTTCGCTATACAATTGTTTGGATACTTGCTTGAGAATCTCTAAAACCTGCTTTGGATCGTTTTCATACGCCACTACAATGGAAAAGTCTACCCGCGACCAGAGGCGAGTTAGATTGCTGACACTCGTGATATTGCTATTGGGAATGGTAATTAGTTTACCTTCGTTATTACGTAGTTGAGTCACCCGTAGATTGAGATTTTCCACCAGTCCGCTTTTGTCCCCGATCTCAATTACATCTCCCACAGCAAATTGATCCTCCATCAAAATCAAGCAGCCATTGACCAAATCTTTAATTAGACTTTGGGAACCAAGAGAAATTGCAATACCGATGACAGCGCCCCCTGCCAAAATTGAACTGGTGGGCATATTAAATATTTTTAGAGAATGCAAGATACCGAAGGTAATGAAAATAAAGGTGATTAATCCTTTGAGTGCCCCGGAAACTGTTGCAGCTCGCAACGCAATCCGTTGAGTTTCACTCAAAGGAAGAGAGGAATGCGTTGTCCAGACATCAGTGAGGCGGTCAATTAAGGTTTTGCCGAGCCGAATAACAAGACTGATGAAAAACCAAATAATCAGTAGCGCCAGGGGCCTGGCTAAAGCGTCCTTTGACCATCTCATGAGGTAGGGGACGTTATACATAATGACCACAATCCCGATGTACCACATCAGAATAAATGCCCAAAATAGTAGCCATGTGAGCAGAGAATAGATCCCCAGTTGGCGCTTGAGGCTGAACTGTCGTCGGATCGTTTCTAGAAACTGCGATCGCTGATGGGCGATCGTGTCTGCATCTGTTTTCTTTTCGCTGGTTTCTATTGTGTGAATAGTTGTGGATGTTTCTCCCTCAGCTCGCTTGACCACACCCTGTTTTACCGCAGCTATCTGCTCTTGATGGCGAACTTCCAATGCCGTCTGTTTGCGAATTAAAGTTCGCCGCAGTAACCACAACGCAACGCTCCCCAACACTAAGCCGATGCTGATTTGCATTGCCTGTACAATTCGTTGCCACAATATCTCATGCGAGAAGAGTCTATTAATGCGTTCTACTTCTGCTTGTAATATTTTTTGCCACTCCTGCGCCAATTCTTCCAGAGTTTTCCCGTGGTAGTCACCATCTGGCTCTGTTACTGTTACCAGCCTTAAAGGACGGGTCGTTCGATCGTCACTCAGCTGGAGGATTAAATCCTTATTCAAAATGGCAATAGAAACCACAGGAGTTTGTTTAGCTTTGTTAGTTCGGTCGAGCGCTCGGATCAGCCGTTGCGTAATTTCTTCGGCACGGATCTCTACTGGAAGAGATCCGTCTGGCGGTTGGCTACGATTAAAAACAGTGGGAGAGACAATCTCAAACAATAAGTTTCTGTCTAAGGGTGAATGCACAGAGGCAATTTCATACATACCGAGGCGGGTAACACCACTAGGCGCCTGGCGCGGATCGTTGGAGGCTGCGGTAGGTAAGGAAGGCAGTTGACTGTGAGCGATCGCACTCCAACCAAGCACCATTGCGATCGTCATCACACTGACTATCACAAACCGAATTATTGAATGGAGGGAGCGATTAAACAGGAACATAATCTCTGGTAAAGTGATTGAGCAACTCGATCTTGAAGCCATGCTCACCTTGCTTTTGGAGCCATGCTCTACTGTATCAGGCACTCTCGATCGCCTCGGCATTTCGGCTGGAATCTACTCTAATCAACCTAACTGTGCTGCACCGCGCACCCTCGCAATCTCCGCACGCGCGGCTTTGGCTGCCGGACTATCGAGATTGTCCGTAGATGCAATTGCTGCTGCCAGATCGATCGCCGCATCGAGTATGAACCCAGCGCGTTTTGCCGCGTCAGGCCCGAATGAGGACTTGATTTCTCTGAGGTAAGCTCGCCGATTTCTCGGTCGGTTAGAAATCGCAGCCAGTTCGGCTTCTGTCACGATTCCGTTTGCAACGTCGTCAGCCAGCAGGACGCGGACAAACTTGCGCTGACGCTGCTCGGAGAACCGCCACGCAAGCAAAATCGCAACCGTTCCAATGGCGATGCCGATGGGCCCGAAACCGATAAACCCGCCAATGGCATCCCAACAGCCATGAGCCAGACAAGCCAACAGAAAGAAACCTACCAAAACCGCGAGCCGATGGCCGAACGAGCGATTTTTCGCTTCGAGGAAGTAGCCAAACCCCGTACCCGCAACCGCCGTGAAGAGCGAGTGACTCCAGAAACCGACCGATGTGCGCGATACTAACACCAGCAACGCATTAGCAACCTGCTGCGACCCAAAGCTTGCGTCGGGGGCACCCACAATGTAAGAAACGTTTTCAAAGACCTGAAAGCCGAGACCCACAAACCCACCAAGCAGAAACCCGTCGTAGGCGTTGCGGACATGGTTGCGTGCTAGTAAAGCGAGCATGACGAGACCGACGAATTTGGAGCTTTCCTCCACGATGGGTGCCGTCAGGGCCGGACTCCAATGGCTATAAAAGTCGAAACTGGTCAGCTTCGCAAATAGCGATAGGATTGCACCATTGCCAGGGAGCGCCATGACCCACGGCGCTACTAGTCCGCCCCAGAGGAAGCCGAGCAGCGCGAGCTTGGCTGGCTCACGTTCATACCGATCTTTGTGCGTGAGAAACCAGATCCAAGGCAGGCAATACAGTGCCTGAGAGGAGAGAGCAATAAACAGAGCGCTGGGATAGATGGCGCTGCCGAACAAAAGTCCGCAGAAGACGTAAATGCCTTTCAGCACGAGCAACCAATACAGGTAGCACGCCGGGTTGTGCGGCTGAAAAAATCGGACGGGATAGCTCCAGCCCGAACGATCGATGGCAGCCTTGCGGATTGTGTCCTCACTCTTTGCTGTGCTGGTCACGAATCGCCCTCCTTTGGTTTAAATGTGATGCTCTTAATCATGTCAGCGATCGGTTGCTCCAGTTGTGTGGAGGTAGCGGCCGGGCCCTTCACAATCACTTCGACTGCCTGACCCTTGCGATCGACGTATGCGAGCAGTAGACCAGTATAGTCGGGACCATTAATTCTCTTAGCTACTCCGACAACCTTTTGCAGTGTTGTAACGGGAACTGTTTTACCCTCGACAACAAATTCATTCTGGTCTTTCAGGATCTGGTTGAGGAGTTCCTCGGCAGTTCCCCTCCAGACACCGCTTTTGACGCTAAACGTGACACCATCTTTGAAGACCACTGCGTTTGATGAACTCCCGGCAGGGAATGGGGCCTTAGTTATCACCCAGCCTTGGGTTGGCGTAAAACTTACGGGACCGACATTATAAGCTGTCCCTGCTAAAACCTCCTTGTTATGAACAGCCTCGTTGATGGCTGGCATGACTCCCGACCATAAAAACACCACAAGATAAACGCTTACCGTCGGCCAAATGAGTCGGCGATCGAGTCCAAGCAGTCGATATTCAACCGGTACAGGGGGTTCGTGTCTTAGGGAGGACATACAATTTTCCTTTTTGCGGTGCTAAACAGGCGTGAAGCTGATGAGGGTGATTTGTGTCTTGCCATATCTCAAAAGATGGTTGTTGGTAGCCGCCGAAATATATATTGGGCAGAAAATTGGGCAGAAAATTGGGCAGAAAATTTCCGCCTAAGATCCCGCGCATAATACTTGGAGATGTTTAGACTGTTGCACTTCCAGCGATCGAGAAAACCGTTAGGAGCGATGCAATAAACGCATTGCTGCTGTGACGCTTTTCAAGCTTTTGTTTAGTAGACTTCTTGCATAAGTAAGGGAAAGGGGAAAGGGATGGAATTTCCCCTTTCCCTTTGACCTTTCCCCGACATCTTGGCATTTGTTACTTTTGCAAGATGTCTAGTATTGATAAGCAAGCATTACAAGATACCGACTGAAAGTTTAAAAGGAATCGTTCGATTTCTGTCCTTATTGCCACCCTTTAGATACACACGAACTATATAGTTGCCACTCTGTGACAAACGAACGCTTCCATCGTTGCCCGATATTGAGCTGTTATAAATTGCCCGATCTGTGCTGCCTGGTGAGAGAATGTTGAAGTATGCTGCTCCATTGGTAATCAACGAAACCGACAGCCTCTGCCCTGCCCGCGCATTTAGAATGTAGTCATGGTATTGGTTGCCCGTAATCGAAGACCGTATAAAAGTGTTGTCTTTGCCAGCGGAAAACCGTACGGTCGTATGAGCTTGAGCTAACGACGGTGCAGTGAAGCTAAATGTGAGCGATGTGGTGATGACCGAGGCGGCTAAAATACTACGAATAAGAGTCAAGGCAGAGTTTTTCATGTGATAGTTTCTCCGTGGCAAGCAGTTCATTGCTTATTGTTCTAATTAATCAGCAAACCGTTCAGCTTAATTAAATTACCCCAAGCAAAAGTATTAATCTGCAAATTTGAAGATTGGTACTATGTTGTTGATGGTATTCAAATCTACCTAAATGTATCTTGATTTTTGTTTTATCGTTTTGCCTTTAGTATTTCTTTAGACTTACCTAGATTTTTCACCTATTAGCTAGTATCGAAGGGAGCAATGCGATTTTGTGAGGTTAGGAAAAAAGGTGCGATCGCTAAACACAACTATTGATAAAAAAATAAACTTTTATTACACTTCTAGATTAAACCACACCACAATTTATCTTCTTAAAATATTCCAAGAAGATAGCGGTTAAATAATTTGAGCATAAGTAGGTGGGTGAGAAAATTTATAACTATGTCATTGCGAACGTAGCAAAGCGAAGTGAAGCAATCACAAGGTTTTCACCGCTTTTACTTTTCGTTACATAGTTATATTTATTTGTGCCTGCCTACTTATATAGTTTTTTCCATTAAGGTAGATGATCTCTATCTCAAAACTATTGCTACTTGAGAATTGTATCTTTTTTTATGTGCAGGGAACTTTGAAAACTAAGTTCGTGCTAGGTTGTCATGGAGCATCCTGGGCTTTGCTAAGTCAAAGACCGCGACTGATTCTAGATCGTGCGTTACTCGCCTCATTCCCTATTCCCCACTCCCTATGGCAACTTGGCAATGTGTAAAGCAATGTGGAGCCTGCTGTAATCTCGAACCAGCAGATCGTCCAGATTTGGATGAGTATCTCTCTCCACCAGAACTAGAACTCTATTTCAGCATGGTAGGTGAAGATGGATGGTGCGTTAATTTCGACCAGACCACGCGAGAATGTCGGATCTACGCAGATCGTCCTCGTTTCTGCCGCGTGGAATCAGAAGTTTTTCAAGATATGTATGGGGTTGAACCTGAAGAAGTCAACGATTTTGCTATTGACTGCTGTCGTCAGCAAATAGAAGGAGTATACGGCGATCGCAGCTTAGAAATTCTACGCTTCGATAAAGCTGTTGGGCTGTAAGCAGGATGCAAGCACACAAAGACACCCCATAATTTTTTTGTCTTTATTTATTATGTAGTTGCAATTTATTACAACAATCTGAGAATATGATAGAAATATGAAAACAATCTAGCAACCAAAACTACTGCCTGTGAAACTTGACTCTGCACCTTTGGAGATTTCTGGCATAGCTCAGACTGACATCGAGCTAGAACTTAAAGACAGCAATGATTTTAGCTTAACTCCTGCGATCGCCCAGCCAGTTCAGCCTGTAGTTGCCGAGAGTCGTCAAAAGCAGGAATCAGTGTTAGTAGTTTTTGGTACAACTTTTGTAACCATTTTTCTAGCAGAAATTGGAGATAAAACTCAGTTATCCACTCTGTTAATGAGCGCACAATCTCATTCGCCGTGGGTGGTATTTATCGGATCGGCGGCGGCATTGATAACCACCAGCTTATTGGGTGTGCTTTTAGGCAGTTGGATATCCAGCCGACTCAGCCCAAAAACTGTAGAAAAATCAGCAGGCGTGATGTTGTTGGTAATTTCTCTAATGTTGTTTTGGGATGTATTTACTAGTCATTAGTCATTAGTCATTAGTCATTAGTCATTAGTCATTAGTCATTAGTCATTAGTCATTAGTCATTAGTCAT
>NZ_NOLI01000066.1:0-41850 GCF_002245975.1 Nostoc sp. 'Peltigera membranacea cyanobiont' 213
ATATTGGCGGGTTTAATATCTTTATGAATAATCCGCTCTCGATACAATATATCTAAGGTATTGCAGAGGGCGATCGCTATCTGTAAAAACTCTTCTAGAGACGCGATATCTCGCATCTGGTTAGCAGCAAAATATTCTTTTAGAGAAATTCCTCCAAAATCTTCCATCACCAGCGAATAGCCATTTCGATAGGGTTCCAGGCTGTAGGTTTGGATGATTAGAGGTGAGTTGAGATTTTTGGTAATGGTGTACTGATTGCGAAACTGTACCAATTCACTGAAACTTGGATATGGATTCTTTAGCAGTTTAATGACTACCGATAATGAGTCAGTTTCTCGATATCCCCGATAAACCAATGTTCTGGAACCGTTGTAGAGTTCTTCACTGATAGGATATCCGGGAATCTTGATAAGAGTGCTAACCATATATACTGCTAAATCCTGAAGACTTTCAGATTTAGTATTCCCAGATATTTGAAGCTGTTTGAGAATGAGAGTTAAAAATTATACCGGGATTTCAATGATAAATTCTGTACCCTCACCCAAAACCGAGTTACAACTCAATTTACCGCCGTGGGTTGATTCAACTATTTGCCGTGCGATCGCCAACCCCAAACCTGTACCTTTACCGACAGCCTTTGTAGTAAATAAATGGTCAAATATCTTTTGTTTGACTGACTCACTCATCCCTTTACCATTATCAGTAATGGCAATTTTCACCCTTTCATTTTCGACTGATGTTTGAATGGTTATGCAGTTGGGAATGGCTTGAATTTCTGCAAAACTCCGACCATTATTTGATTCATCTAATGCATCAATGGCATTTGCCAAAATATTCATAAATACCTGGTTGAGTTGTCCAGGGAAACAGGCAATTGCTGGAATCTGACCGTAGTTGGTGACAACTTCAATGGCTGGACGAGTCTCCGAAGCCTTGAGGCGATGGCGTAAAATCAAGATGGTGCTATCAATCCCTTCGTGGAGGTTGAAGGTTTGTTTTTGGTCGCTATCGGCACGGGAAAAAGTACGAAGACTCTTACTGATAGACTTGATGCGATCGCCGCCATCTTTCATTGCTCTGACTAACTTGGGTAAATCGTCCCGTAAATATTCTAGGTCGATTGTCTCTAATTCCTCTTCAATCTCAGTCCCAGGTTGAGGGAATTTATCGTTGTAGAGGTCAATCAGCCCAAATAGGTCATTGATAGAATTTTGAACAGCACCAACGTTGCCAATAATACAGCCAACGGGATTGTTGATTTCGTGGGCAACTCCGGCGACTAAGTTCCCCAACGCAGACATTTTTTCACTTTGAACTATTTGGAGTTGGGCGTGCTGCAAATCGTTCAGGGCATTTTCTAATGCAAGGGATTTCTCCTGTAGGGCAAGTTCTGCAAGTTGACGTTCACGAAGTGCAGCTTGCTGTTCGCTAATATCCAGAAATAATCCATCCCAAACCATAGATCCATCAGCAAATCTTTTGATGCGTGACTCTCCGTGTATTGACTTAATAATTCCAGAAGGTGTAATAATTTGTCCTGACCATTGCCAGGGACATAGGGCTTGAAGGACTTCAGTCTTGGACTGCTGATAACTCAGGACATGATCTGGATGCACCAGATTGTCGAAAAACTGCCAATTGGACATGGCTTGCTCTGGGGTAATTTCTAACAGGTTGTAACAGTCGGCACTAATGTAGGTCAACGATATGACCCCATCGGCACTTACGCGATATTGATAAACAACCCCAGGAACATTATCTACAAGTCTCTCAAACCGAGAATTACTCGCGCTCAATTCGGCGAATGACTCCTCTAGTTGTTGAGCATATTTTAGCGATCGCTGATAAAGTTGGGCATTTTCCAAAGAAATGGCTGCTTGAGCGCAAAGTAAGTTGAGGAGTTCCACGCGATCGCTCGTGAACGCCTCCGTTGCTAAATTATTTTCTAGATATAAAATGCCCAGCAACTTCCCTTGATGCAAAATGGGACTACACAAGATACTCTTCGGTTGCTGACGCATGATATAGGGGTCATTGGCTAAGGTCGGATCGGCACTTGCATCAATCAGCACAGTAGTCTGCCGATTGTGTTTGACTTTGTAAATCAGCTTCAGGGGAATATCCTGACTCTCCTCAACCAGAAGGCGCTGCAACACGACTGGCTGTGTCCCCAGGGTAATTGACCCTTCGATCAGCAGGTGTTCGGATCGCAAGAGCATTAATACGCATTTATCAGCCCCCGCATTTTCAATGACGATTTCCAGCAACGATGAAAGCAGTTTTTCCAGTTCGATTTCGCCTGAGATCGTTTGAAAAGCTTTAAGAATAGCGGCTAAATCTAAAGCAACAGAGACGCTGCTACTGCTGGAACTAGGGGAACTAGTGGATGTGACACTCCCCAAAACGAAGATTGTTTCGTTAGTTGACAGAGGAGAACGGGTTTGCTGGAGGATGGAGGCGAGGAGTTGAGGATAGCGTTTTTCCAAGTCGGCGACTTTGGCTTTTGCACCCCAACGAGCATAGCCATAGTAGGCTTCAATCATGTATTCCTGGGCAATGCGCTTTTTGTCCCAATCTAGATAGAATTTGGCTGCCAGTTCATTGGCTAAGGCTTCTTCGTTGATAAACTGATGTGCTTTAGCAAGAGTTATAGCTTGGTCATAACACTCACTGGCGGCGACTTTTTCACCCAAAACTCGATGACGTTCAGCCTCAACTAGATACCATTTATGTAAATGATTCATCGGGGCATTTTGCGCCCATTGATGCAGAACAGTTTGATGAGTTATGGCAACAGCAAGCAGCTTTGCTTGTTCTGCATCTGGCTGGGTGGGGAAGAGTGCCAGATGAGTTAGGGCAGCATAAAAATGGAAAATAGAAGTAAAAAACATTCCCGATACTGCCATCAAATAAGACTTGACTGAGGTGATGTAATTGAGGGCAGCCTGATAATTGCCAAAGTGGTAGGCAAGCAGCAGTTTGTAGATGTAGACAATGGCGATGGAGGTAAGATCGTTATCTTGCTGGTGCTTTGGCAGCATTAACGTCTCATCATAGATAGTGCCAGTTAAGCAATCTGGTTGGCTTACAGTTTCTCTGAAATGCTCCAGCGTTTGCCGCACCATATCCGAATAAATATGCGCCGAATCTTGTTTCATCTGAGCTAGGACAGCATTGTAAGCAGCCAATTCCGATGACAATGTGTCCACCTCTACACCTGCGAAAAGCGCATTACAGGCGTAACCAGCTACGTTGTAGCCAGCGTAGAGAAAATCGCCTGTTTCTATGCCGGTGGTGTAGCCATCTTTCAGTGTCGGTAATGTTGCCAAGACTGCTTGCTGGTGATGTTGGATAAAAGATCCAAACAAGTTTAGAGTCAGGGACTTCATAGACTGAGCATTCAACGCCTCTAGCAACGATAGCGCTAATCTACCAAACTCGTAGCCTGTTTCGACTTCGCCCAAAAAGGCACATAGGATCATGCCATGAAGCCCATATCCTACCGTCGAGGCGGGGGCATTGCCAAACTGGAGCGACAACTTCACCATCGTTGCGCCCAAAAGAGGCAGTAATCCGGGCATTCCCAGCAACACTGGTGCAAACAACACTCCTAATAGTTGCATTGCAGCGATCGCGGTGGGATCGCTCATCCTGGGTAAATTAACCAGGGTAGATGGATTGTTACCGCTTTGAAGATTTACAAGGTCTTGTAGCACTTTGTTGATTTGGGCTTCATCGGCTGCAATCGGCAGATCCACGCCTAATTGACTCAGTGCATCTCTTCCCACTGCGATCGCTTCTAATATTTGGCTCTGAGCCATTTGTGCAGCGATTTGAATTTCGTAGATTTTAACTTTGTCTAAAATGGTCTGAGCTTTTTGCAACACTAATGCGGCTAGCTGTTCCATCTCCTCAAAGTCACCATTCAAATAGCTAGCTTCAGCAGTGGTAATATACAGATTCAGAGTCAATTCATACTGATGTTGCCAGCAGTCTGGCTGTAATAGCTTCATCCCGGTTTGGAAATAAACTCTTGCTGCGGCGTAGGCTGTCGAATTTCTCGCCTTGACTCCAGCTTTGAAGTTCAGTTGAGCAAGTACTTCTCGTTCGCTCACTTGAGTAATTAACTCTTGTCCTAAATTCAAATGCAGGACAATATCAAACAGTTTTTCCTCAAGCTCAATCTCGGACAAGTTTTGTCGCAGTAACTGTCCAATTTGGAGATGAGTTGCTGTTTTTTGCTCATCGGGAATTAGGGAATAAGCTGCTTGTTGTACTCGGTCATGTAAAAATTTGTATGTAACAGTCTCTTGATTTTCTTGAGTAACTACCAGATTATCTTGCCCAACATAAAACTTATAAACATCACCAATCGGTAAAATCAACCCTGATTGTAATGCTTTCCACAAATCAGCAGCTGTCTCAATTTGGGATTGTTCGGAAATAATTGCCAAAGTTGCTAAATCAAACTGGTTGCCAATACAAGCAGCTAACTGCAATACCTCTTGAGTTGATGGCGGTAGTTTTCCTAATTGCAATGCCATAAAGGTCACAATGTCATCTGTAACCGCTTGAATTGTCACTTGGGCAATGTCAAATTGCCAACAGCCGAATTTCAAATCAAATTGAATCAGATTTTCTTGATGCAGTGCTTTGAGAAACTGGGTTACGAAAAACGGATTCCCTTTGGTTTTCTGATAAATCAATACGGAAAGAGTCCATGCCAAACTTTCTGGACATTTCAATGTGTCAGCAACTAGCTGATTTACTTGATCTTGACTCAGTGGTGCTAAAGTAATCTTATTAATCGTTGCTTGAGTTTTTTGAATCTCACTCAAAGTCAACATGAAGGGATGTGCTGGATTGACCTCGTTATCACGGTAAGCACCAATTAATAAAAGATGACCTGTATCAGCCATTAATATCTGCATTAATTGTAGTGATGCTGAATCTGCCCATTGCAAGTCATCTAAAAACATCACTAATGGATGTTCTGGCTTGGTAAAAACTTGGGTAAATTTTTGAAACAATAAATTAAATCTATTTTGTGCCGCCGTTCCTGATAACTCTATCGCTGCTGGTTGTTCGCCAATAATTGTTTCTAATTCGGGGATGACTTCAATAATTACCTGTCCATTTTCACCAACTGCCTCTAGAATTTGGTTTTTCCATTGCTGAATTTGGGCATCACTTTCGGTTAATAATTGCCCGATTAAATCTCGAAATGCTTGCACAAAAGCACTCAAGGGAATATTTCGTTGAAATTGATCGAATTTACCTTTGATAAAATAACCCCGTTGTCGGACAATCGGTTTATGAACTTCATTGACAACCGCAGTTTTACCAATTCCCGAAAAACCAGATGCCAGCATCATTTCTACACCCTTATGTCCCTCCTTATTAAGGGGGGATTCAGGGGAGTTAGCGACTCTTTCAAATGCTTGCAGTAGAGTTGATACTTCGGTTTCTCTGCCATATAATTGATCGGGGATGAGGAAGCGATCGCACACATCCCGTCGCGCAATTGGGAAACTCTTAATTTCACCAGTTTTATTTAGCTGATATAAACAATCTTCTAAATCAAATTTCAGTCCCAATGCACTCTGATATCTATCTTCAGCATTTTTCGCCATCAATTTGCTGACAAGATCGCAAAGGACTTGAGGAATCTCTTTTCCCTTGACCCTTTCCCTTAAATTGGGTGCTGGTTTAGCAATATGACAATGCACCAACTCCATCGGATCTTTGGATGAAAATGGTAGTTCTCCTGTCAGTAATTCGTAAAAACTGACACCCAAAGAATAAAAGTCAGTCCGGTAGTCAATTCCCCGATTCATTCTTCCTGTTTGTTCTGGGGATATATAAGCAAGTGTGCCTTCTAACACATTGGGATTGATGAATATTTGGGTTTCTCGTGGTAGCAGAGATGCAATACTGAAGTCAATTAATTTAACTTGTTTGGTTTCGGGGTTAATTAAAATATTGCTGGGTTTAATATCTTTATGAATAATCCGCTGACGATAGAGAATATCTAAGGCATTGCACAGCGCGATCGCAATCTGCAAAAATTCCTGTAGAAATGCGATATATCGCCCCTGCTCAGAGGTGAAATAATCTTTTAAAGAAATCCCTCCAAAGTCTTCCATCACCAGCACATAGCCATTTTGATAGGGTTCCAGGCTATAGGTTTGGATGATGAGAGGTGAGTTAAGATTTTTGGCTATGGTGTATTGATTCCGAAATTGTACTAGTTCACTGAAACTTGGATATGGATTCTTTAGCAGTTTAATGACTACAGGTAATGAGTCAGTCTCTCGATACCCCCGATAAACTAGGGTTCTGGAACCATTGTAGAGTTCCTCACTGATGTGATATCCGGGAATATTGACAAGAGTGCTAACCATATATATTGCTAAATCTTTAAGATTTCCAGATTTAGTATTCCCAGATATCTGAAGCTGTTTAACAATGAGAGCTAAAAACTATACCGGGATTTCAATGATAAATTCTGTACCCTCACCCAAAACCGAGTTACAACTTAATTTACCACTGTGAGTTGATTCGACGATTTGCCGTGCGATCGCCAATCCCAACCCCGTACCTTTTCCGACAGCTTTAGTAGTAAATAAATGGTCAAAGATTTTTTGTTTGACTGATTCATTCATCCCTTTACCGTTATCAGTAATGGCAATTTGTACCTTTTCATTTTCGACCGATGTTTGAATGGTAATGCAGTTAGGATTGGCTTTAATTTCCTCAAAACTGCGTCCATGATTAGATTCATCTAATGCATCAATAGCATTAGCGATAATATTCATAAATACCTGATTTAATTGACCGGGAAAGCAATTAATCGCTGGGATATTAGCGTAGTTCGTGACAACTTCAATGGCTGGACGAGTCTCGTTTGCCTTGAGGCGATGGCGTAAAATCAAGATGGTGCTATCAATGCCTTCGTGGAGATTGAAGGTTTGTTTTTGGTCGCTATCGGCACGGGAGAAAGTGCGGAGACTCTTGCTGATAGACTTGATGCGATCGCCACCATCTTTCATCGCTCTGATTAATTTGGGTAAATCATCCCGTAAATATTCCAGGTCGATTGTCTCTAATTCTTCTTCAATCTCAGTCCCAGGTTGAGGGAATTTATCGTTGTAGAGGTCAATCAACCCAAATAGGTCATTGATGGAATCTTGGACAGCACAAACGTTGCCAATAATACAGCCAACGGGATTGTTGATTTCATGGGCTACCCCGGCGACTAAGTTACCGAGTGCAGACATTTTTTCACTTTGGACTATTTGGAGTTGGGCATTTTGCAGATTGTTTAATGCCTGTTCTAGCTGTTGGGCATATTGCTGCGATCGCTCATAAAGTCGGGCATTTTCTAGGGAAATGGCTGCTTGAGCGCAAAGTAAGTTGAGGAGTTCGACGCGATCGCTTGTAAATGCTCCAGTTGCTAAATTATTCTCCAAATACAACACGCCAAGCAACTTACCCTGATGCAAAATCGGACTACACAAGATACTTTTGGGCTGCTGTTGCTGAATATACGGATCGTTGATTAATTTTGGATGCACTGTGGCATCAATAATCACTGCTGGTTGTAAGCTGCGTTTGACAGTATTAATTAAGCTAACTGGCACGTCAACAGAGTCTTCAACAGGCTCCGATTTAAGCAACATTGGGTAAACGACGCTGGCAATTTCCTTGTGCTGTAATGATGTGACGCTACTAGAAAGTTGTGCTATCCCCCGAATCAGTAGACGACTTTCTTCTACAAGCATCAACACAGACTTATCTGCTCCAGCATTTTCAATGACCAAATGTAGCAAAGCTGAAAGTAGTTTTTCGAGTTCGATTTCACCAGAAAGGGTTTGAGAAGCTTTGAGAATGGTAGCTAAATCTAAAGCTACAGAGGCACTGCTACTGCTGGAAGTAGCTGAACCGGTAGAGCTGACACTCCCTAAAGCGAAGACAGTTTCGTTAGCTGAGAGGGGAGAACGGATTTTTTCTAAGATCGGAGCAAGCAGTTGGGGATAGCGTCGTTCCAAGTCGGCGACTTTAGCTTTAGCGCCCCAACGAGCATAGCCATAGTAGGCTTGAGTCAGATATTCCCCAGCTATGCGCTCTTTGCCCCAGTTGAGATAAAATTTAGCTGCTAGTTCGTTGGCTATGGCTTCTTCTTGGATGTAGCCATGTCCTTTGGCGGATGCGATCGCGCGATCGTAATAGTCTGTTGCGTCACCTTTTTTACCCAGAATCCGACACTGTTCTGCTGCAACTAAATCAAATTTATGCTGAAAATTCATTGGCGCATAGTCTGCCCATCGCTTCATCTTTTCTTGGTTGTTAGCCACTCGAATTAAGATATCTTCTTGTTGCGAGGACGATATCGATGGGTAGATAGCTAAGTGCGCTAAAGAATCATAGAAATGGAATACTGGAACTAACATGAGTCCTTGTACCCCATCTAAATAAAGTTCAGCTTGCAGTGCATTTTCTTGGGCTTGTTGATATTCTCCAAACAGGTAACAAAGCATTAGCTTATCAAGATATACACACTTCAGCCCACTTCTATCATTAGCATCTTTCATGAGTGGCAAAGATATTTCTTCGTTGAAGACTTCACCCCGTAAACTGCATGGATTTTCTGAGGGATTTAACAAGTTCAATACTGACTGTTGAGAAGCTTGATGCCAACGTAGAGGATTTTCTTGCTTGATCCGAGCCAGGGCATCACTAATAGAGGCCATTTCTCCTAACAGTATTGTTAGTTCATGTCCCATAAAATAGGAGTATTTGTATATAAGCATGGCAGATATTCCACCATATTCAAAATTTCCACCTTCTAGTCCACTTTCGTAGCTCTCCCAAAGAATAGGCAATGTTTCTCTGACGTGAACTTTGCCATGAGTTGAAAACGACCCTACCACATTAAATACAAATGCTTTGATCTCTAGATCGTTGAATCTTTCTGCTAAACTGATAGCTAACTGACCAAATTGATAACACGATTCAATATCTTGAAATACTGAATTTAGCAGCATCCCATAAAAAACGTAACCAGGCGTAGAGAAAGGTGAATTACCATAGTTGAGTGATAAATTCATCAATTCACACGCAATTAAAGGCAAAAGTGCAGGTGCAGCTTGATAGGTAGGAGTAAACATACTTGCTAACATCTTTGTAGCTGCTAACTTCTCGACATCTTTCATTAACGGTAGATTAATTAAGTCTTCTATTTTCTTCTCTTGGAGATTGCTTACAGTTTGAGTAAGTGCTTGCTGAATGTCTGATGGTTCAGGTGATTTAGGTAAACGCACCCCTACTAATTCCAGAGCTTCTAATCCCATTTTGACAGCTTCTAGCTTTTTGCCCTGCGCCATATAACCTTGGATTTTGACAGCATAGACTTTCATTTTGTCAACAGCAGTTTTTGCCTGTTGGATGACAACATCTGCCCATTGCTCCATCTGGGCAAAATCGCCATTGAGATATGCGGCTTCTGTCGCTAGTTCATACAGTGCTAAGGTGAGGTCATAGTAGATATTCCAGCAAGATTCCTGTTGAGAGTGAGGTAAGTTCAGTAAGCCGATACCTGTATTAGAATATTCAGATGCGGCTGCGTAAGCTGTGGCAACTCTGGCTTTTTGTCCCGCTTGCAAATTGAGTTGGGCGAGTTTTATTTGTGGCGATCGCTCAATAACTAAGGATTTTCCAATATTGAGTTGATTGACAATCTCAAACAGGTTTTCGTTCTGTTCTGTGGCTGGCGTATTGTTCAGCAAGAGTTGCCCAATTTTCAGGTGAGTTGCCTGTTTTTCTTCCTCTGCAATCAGAAAATAGGCGGCTTGTTGGACGCGATCGTGTAAAAATTGATATCTGGCTAATTGTTGATTGATATTGCTATTTGACAGCACTATTTTGTCATTATCTTCTCCCTGATAAAACTTATAAACATCACCAATCGGTAAAATGAACCCTTCTTGCAATGCTTTCCATAAATCAGTAGCTGTTTCTATCTCTGATTGTTCTGAAACAATTGCTAAAGTTTCTAAATCAAACTGATTGCCAATACAAGCAGCTAGTTGCAATATATTTTGAGTTAATGGCGGTAGTCTGCGTAATTGAAATGCTATAAAGGCAATTACATCATCTGTAACTGCTTGATTTTTCACTTTTGCAATGTTACATTGCCAACAGCCTGACTCAAAAACAAATTGAATCAGCCCATCTTGATATAAGGCTTTGAGAAACTGTGTAGCGAAAAACGGATTACCTTGAGTTTTTTGATATATTAACTGAGAAAGATTCCATGCTAAATCTTCTGAACATTTAAGGGTATCAGCAACTAACTGATTGACTTTTGTTTGACTGAGTGGTGTTAAAGTAATTGTATTAATCGTTGCTTGTGTTTTCTGAATCTCACTCAAAGTCAACATGAACGGATGTCCTGGTTTGACTTCATTATCACGATATGCACCAATTAAAAGCAGATGACTTGTATCAGTCATTAATAACTGGATTAATTTCAGCGATGCCGAATCTGCCCATTGCAAATCATCTAAAAACATCACTAACGGATGTTCTAAGCTAGTAAAAACTTGGGTAAATTTTTGGAACAATAAATTAAATCTATTTTGTGCCGCCGTTCCTGATAATTCTATCGCGGGTGGCTGTTGACCAATAATTATTTCTAGTTCAGGTAGGACTTCAATAATTACCTGTCCATTTTCACCAACAGCAGCTAATATCTTATTTTTCCATTGTTGGATTTGAGGATCGCTTTCAGTTAGCAATTGCCCTATTAAGTCTCGGAAGGCGATTACAAAAGCACCAAAGGGGATGTTGCGTTGAAATTGGTCAAATTTCCCTTTGATAAAATAACCGCGTTGCCGCACAATGGGTTTATGAACTTCGTTGACAACCGCTGTTTTCCCAATCCCCGAAAACCCAGCTACCAGCATCATTTCTGTTGCGCCAAGGCTGACTCTTTCAAATGCTTGGAGTAGGGTTGAGACTTCTGCTTCTCGTCCATATAATTTATCTGGAATGATGAAGCGATCGCACACATCCCTCTGTGCAATTTCAAAATTATTAATTCTACCATCAACTTGTAGCTGATGTAAACAATTTTCTAAATCAAACTTCAGTCCCAAAGCACTCTGATATCTATCTTCAGCATTTTTTGCCATCAATTTGCTGACGATATCTGAAATCACCTGCGGTATCTCATCTCTAATAACTGAAGGAGGTTGTTTTGCAATATGACAATGCACCAACTCCATCGGATCGTTTGACTTAAACGGTAACTCTCCCGTGAGTAATTCGTAGAATGTCACACCCAGAGAATAAAAATCAGTGCGGTAGTCAATTCCCCGATTCATCCTTCCTGTTTGTTCTGGAGAAATATAAGCAAGTGTCCCTTCTAAGACGTTGGGATTGATTAGTGTTTGCGTTTCTCGTGGAAGTAAAGATGCAATACTAAAGTCAATTAATTTAACTTGTTTGGTTTCTAGGTTAATTAAAATATTGGCAGGTTTGATATCTTTATGAATAATCCGCTCCCGATACAATATATCTAAGGTGTTGCACAGTGCGATCGCAATTCGTAAAAACTCTTCTATAGATGCGATATATCGTATCTCTGGTGAGGTGAAATAATTTTTAACAGAAATCCCCCCAAAGTCTTCCATCACCAGCGCATAACCATTCTGATAGGGTTCCAGACTGTAGGTTTGGACGATTAGCGGTGAGTTTAGATTTTTAGCGATCGTGTACTGATTGCGAAACGACAAGAGTTCATGGAAACTGGGATAAGGATTTTTCAGTAGTTTAATGACTACGGGTAATGAGTCAGTCTCTCGATACCCCCGATAAACCAGAGTTCTGGAACCATTGTAGAGTTCTTCACTTACTTTATATCCGGGAATACTGACCATACTGCTAAATCTCAATGATTTCCAGATTTAGTATTCCCAGATATCTGAAGCTATTTACCAACAATAGCTAGAAACTATACCGGGATTTCAATGATAAATTCTGCACCCTCTCCTGGTGCAGAAATACAGCTTAAATTACCCCCATGTTTTTCTACCACAATCGAATAGCTCGTTGACAATCCCAAGCCTGTTCCACTACCTACTGATTTCGTCGTAAAAAATGGATTAAATATATTATTTTTTACTGACTCGCTCATCCCTATCCCGTTGTCTGCAATGCGGATAATTAATTTTTTTGAATCTCTGAATTCAGTGTGAATAATAATAGTAGGTTGGGGATTTGTCTGTGATTCTTCTAAGGCATCAATAGCATTAGTGATAATATTCATAAACACTTGATTGAGAGCAGACGCATAACAATTAACTAAAGGTAGTTGACCATATTTTTGAACGACTTTAATCTCTGGATGTTTACTATTATTAAGTCGGTGCTGCAAAATTAACAGAGTGCTATCAATACCAGAGTGAATATCTACTGGTTTAATTTCTGCTTCATCCAAGCGGGAAAAATTTCGCAGTGACAGGACAATTTGGTGGATGCGATTTGCTCCCACCCCGATCGATGAAAGGAGCTTTTGTAAATCATCTACTAGAAATTCTAGGTCAATATGGGCAATTTTTTCGGCAATTTCTGGCAATGGGTGCGGATAAAGTCGCTGATATAAATTATTTAATTCAATTAAGGATGCCACATATTCATTCGCTGGTTCTAAGTTACCGTAGATGAAATTAATCGGATTATTAATTTCATGAGCAATTCCAGCAACTAGCTGTCCTAAACTTGACATTTTTTCCGATTGAATTAGTTGGGCTTGAGTCGAGTAAAGTTTCTCTAGTGTTGATTCTAGCTGAGTTGCTTTTTCTGTGATTTCCTGGGTGCGTTCTTCTATTTTTTGCTCCAGAGTATGAGAATAGTCTTCTAATTTGCTATAAAGTTGAGCATTTTCTAAGGAGATAGCTGCTTGGGTAGTAAGGAGTTTGAGAACTTGTAGGCGATCGCTCGTAAAGGCTCCCACCGTTAGGTTATTTTCCAGGTACAAAATGCCAATCAACTTGCCTTGGTTGAGAATTGGCGCACAGAGAATACTCTTAGGTGAATGGCGAATAATATAAGGGTCAGCCGCTAGGGTTGGCTCAACTACTGCATTCTCAATTACAGTCAAGGTGAGGGTATTTTTGACCCGATTGATTAGAGTAACGGGTACTGTTTGACCATCATCAAAGAGCAGCGAATGCAAGAGAATAGCAGGTTGATCGAGTTGAGATAATGCCTCAATTACCCAGCATGAACCTTTTGGCATCAGCAACGCACATTTATCCGCTCCCGCACTTTCCAGTATCACCTCAAGTAGGGTTGAGAGTAATTTCTCCAACTCAATTTCACTCGACAGAGATTGAGAAGCTTTGAGAATGGTCGCCAGATCGAGGGCTTCTGAGAAGCTAGTATTACCGAAAGTGGAACTTTGGAGGGTGTGAGAGGAGATAGAAATAATCGTTTCCGTACATGTGAAAGATGATTGCTGTTTTTGCCAAATTGTGGCGAGCAGTTGGGGATAGCGGGTTTCTAAATCAACAACTTTAGCTTTTGCTCCCCAACGGGTGTAACAATAATAAGCTTCAGTCATATAGGTTTGAGCGATTTTTTCTTTGCCCCAATCCAGATAGAATTTAGCGGCTAGTTCATTGGCTAAAGCTTCTTCGTTGGGGTATTGATTTTCTTTGGCGGTGGCGATGGCGCGATCGTACTGCTCCATTGCTTCCAATTTGTTACCGAAAACTCGACACTTTTCGGCCTCCACGAGATGCCATTTATGCTTATGATTCATCGGGGCATTGTGCGCCCACTGGTGCAGAATAGTTTCATGGGTTTTAAACTCGGCAAGAATTGCAGAAAGCTCAATTTCTGAGTTTGTGGGAACAAGTGCCAAGTACGTCAGGGCTGCATAGAAATGGAAAGTGGGAATATGCACCATTCCCGATGCTGCCATCAAATAGGGCTTGCCTTGGGTGATATAGTCGAGGGCAGCCTGATAATTGCCAAAGTAGTAAGCAAGCAGCAGTTTGTAAGTAGAAACAAAGGCAATCATTGTGAGATTCTTATCCTCGTGGTGCTTAGGAATCATCACCGTTTCATCGTAGGCAGTGCCTATTAAGCAATGGGGCTGGCTCACCGTTTCTCTGAACTGCTGCACTGTTTGCCGCACCATGCCCAAAATAATCCGCGCTGAATCTTGTTTCAATTGAGCCAGGGCAGCACTGTAACCAGTCAATTCCGGTGCCAACGCCTCCAGGTCTACACCTGCAAAAAGCGCAACATAGGCGTAATTTGCTATGCCGTAGCCAGCAAAGAGAAAATCACCTGTTTCCATACCAATGATGTAACTATCTTTTATGGTTGGTAGCGTTGCCAAGAATGATTGCTGGTGATGCTGAATGAAATTCCCAAACATGTTGAGAGTGCTGCATTTCATCGACTGAGCATTCAACCTCTCCAGCAAGGAGAGTGATAATTTACCAAACTCGTAGCCTGTTTCGACTTCGCAAAGAATTGAACATAGCACCAGGCCGTGCATCACATAGCCGACTGTCGAGGCTTTGTCATTGCCAAACTGGAGCGACAACCGTACCATCGTCGCGCTCAACAGGGGCAGTAAACCTGGCATTCCCTGGAACACAGGTGCAACCAACATTCTTAACAATTGCATCGCGGCTTGGGCTGTGCGATCGCTCATCACGGGCAGATCGATCAACCCAGCAATCTCTCTGCCATTTAGTTGCTGGTTAAGTTCTTGTAAGGCGTTGTCAATCAAAGCTTCGTCTACTTTCGTCGGGAAATCCACCCCAAATTGTGCTAGAGCCTCTGTTCCCACTGCCAGCGCCGTTGATATTTGGATCTGAGCCACTAGTGCCACGATTTGAATTTCATAGATTTTCACTTTGTCGAAAATAGTCTGTGCTTGTCGCAATACCACTGCGGCTAGCTGTTCCATACCCTCAAAGTCACCATTCAAATAAGCAACTTCCGCAGCCGTCACATACAGATTCAGAGTTAGTTCATATTGATGTTGCCAACAATCGACCTCTAGTAAATCAATTCCAGTTTGTAGATACACTTTGGCAGCAGTGTATGCAGTTGAACTTCTGGCTTTACTGCCAGCTTTGAAGTTAAGTCGCACTAAGGCTTCTCGTTCTTGTTGTTGATTAATTAATTCAATTCCTAAATTCAAATGAAGGGCAATATCAAACAGTTTTTCTTCTCGTTCTATTTCTGAAAAGTTTTGCTGAAGTAACTGGCCAATTTTGAGATGAGTTGCTTTTTTTTGATCATCAGGAATTAGGGAATAAGCTGCTTGTTGAACTCGGTCATGCAAAAACCGATAAATCGGATTAGCTGCGGCATTAGAAACCGAGGTACCATCAGATTGAAGAAAGAACTTATAGATTTCCGTATTCGGAATAATCAGCCCTTCTGGCAACGCTTTCCATAAATCAGCCGCCGTTGTCTCTAGGGATTGTTCTGAAACAATCGCCAGCGTATTCAAATCAAACTGCGCTCCAATACAAGCTGCCAGTTTGAGAACATTCTGAGTCTGGTTCGGCAACTTCTGCAATTGCAGTGCCATAAACTCCACCACATCATCAGTAATTGCTAAGGCTCTGACTTGGGCAATATTACACTGCCAATGACAGGATTCTAAGTCAAAGGTAATTAGACGATCGTCATTTAATGCTTTGAGAAACTGGGTAGCAAAGAAAGGATTACCATGAGTTTTTTGATAGACTAATTTTGTCAAAGGTTGGGCTAGCAATAATTTGCAATTCAGCGTATCTGCCACCAACTGATTCATATCTGGTTCGCTTAACGGTTGCAGAACAATCGTATTGACTACTGCCCCAGTTTTGACGATTTCATCTACAGTGAGGATGAATGGATGAACTGGTGAGACTTCATTATCCCGATATGCACCCAATATTAATAAATGTCCTGTTTCTGACATCAATAATTGCAGCAATTTCAGCGATGCGGAATCTGCCCATTGCAAATCATCTAAAAATATCACTAAAGGATGTTCAACACTTGTGAAGATTTGCACAAATTTCTGCATCAGCAGATTAAAGCGGGTTTCGGCAGCACTCCCTGATAGTTCTATAGCTGGAGGTTGAGTACCAACAATGCGTTCTAGTTCTGGAATTACGTCAATCAAGACTTGTCCATTGTCGCCAACGGCTTCGAGAATCTTGGTTTTCCAGGCTTGTAGTTGTGCATCTGATTCTGAAAGCAATTGCCCCATTAAATCTCGGAATGCTTGCACAAATGCCGAGAAGGGAATATTGCGCTGAAATTGGTCATATTTCCCTTTAATAAAATAACCGCGTTGCCGGACAATGGGTTTATGAACTTCATTCACAACAGCAGTTTTCCCAATCCCAGAAAAACCTGCTACCAGCATCATTTCTGTTGTCCCAAGGCTGACTTTTTCAAATGCTTGGAGGAGGGTTAATACTTCGGTTTCTCTGCCGTAGAGTTTTTCGGGAATGAGGAAGCGATCGCTAATATCTCGCTCTCCTAATGTAAAATATTCAATGTTTCCGCTGGCTTGTAATTGACTTAGACAAATTTCTAAATCATGCTTGATTCCCAAGGCACTCTGATAGCGCTCTTCGGCATTTTTCGCCATTAACTTACTGACGATTTCAGATAAAACTAAGGGAATATTGGGATTGCGATCGTGTACGACAATGGGATTTTTGGCAAGATGACAATGCACCAATTCCATCGGATCTTCTGAGACAAATGGTAATTTTCCTGTGAGTAATTCATAAAATGTGATACCTAATGAGTAGAAGTCACTGCGATAGTCAATTCCCCGGTTCATTCTTCCAGTTTGCTCTGGCGAAAGATAAGCAAGTGTGCCTTCTAGGGCGTTGGCATTGTGAATTTCTTGGGTTTCTCTTGGTAGCAAAGATGCAATACTAAAGTCAATTAATTTAACTTGTTTGGTTTCGGGATTAATTAAAATATTACTGGGTTTAATATCTTTATGAATAATGCGATGACGAATGACAATATCTAATGTGTTACACAGAGATATAGCAGAGAGCAAAAATTCCTTTAGAGACGTTATATGTAACCTCTCTACCTTGGCAAAATCCTTAAGGGATATGCCGCCAAAATCTTCCATCACCAACGCATAGCCATTTTGGTATGGTTCTAGGCTATAAGTTTGAATAATTCCCGGATGGTTAAGATTTTTGGCAATGGTGTATTGATTGCGAAACGACAAGAGTTCGCCCAAACTCGGATAAGGATTTTTTAGCAGTTTAATTACTACAGGTAATGAGTCAGTTTCTCGATACCCTCGATAAACCAGGGTTCTGGAACCATTGTAGAGTAAATCATAGATGCGATATCCGGGAATACTGACTAAAGTCCTAACCATGCTGCTAAATCCTGAAGATTTCCAGATTTAGTATTCCCAGATATTTGAAGTTATTTACCAAAAACCGCCAAAAATCATCCCGGAATTTCAATGATAAATTCAGTACCCTCACCGATAACAGAGTTAAAACTCAATTTTCCGCCGTGGGTTTCTTCCACAATTTGACGAGCGATCGCGAGTCCTAATCCTGTGCCTTTACCAACAGCTTTCGTCGTAAATAAATGGTCAAATATTTTTTGTTTTATCTCTTCATTTATTCCCTTAGCATTATCGGCGATTGTAATCTTAACTAGATTATTTTCGACTGAGGTTGTAATTGTAATGCAGTTCGGGTTTGTTTTAATTTCGTCAAAGTTACGTCCATAATTAGATTCATCTAAGGCATCAATAGCATTGGCAAGCAAGTTCATAAATACCTGATTTAATTGACCAGGAAAGCATTCAATTTGAGGTAAATTACCGTAGTTAGTGACAACTTCAATTAATGGTCGTTGTTCATTTGCCTTGAGACGATGTTTCAAAATTAAAATCGTGCTATCAATACCTTGATGGATATTAAAAGGTACTTTGTAATCTTGGTCAGCACGAGAGAAAGTACGTAAACTGGTGCTGATGTTTTTTAGCCTGTCGCACGCCATAGACATGGAATCAATCATCTTAGGCAAGTCTGATAAACTATAATCCAAGTCAATTTCTTCGGCATGGTCAATGATTTCATCATTTTTGTTGGGTAAACTTTCTTGATAAAGCTTTAAGTGTTCAACAATATCGGCGATCGTAGGTTTCGCTTGTTTGAGGCTGGCAGCAATAAACCCAAGAGGATTATTCATTTCGTGAGCAACGCCAGCAACTAAGTTACCCAATGCAGACATTTTCTCGCTTTGCACCATTTGTAATTGGGCATTTTGCAGTTCTTGCTCTGCTCGTTTGCGATCGCTAATATCCAAAAATAATCCATCCCAAACCATAGAGCCATCGGCAAATCTTTGGATTTGAGATTCCCCATGAATCCACTTGATAATTCCTGATGGGGTGATAATTCGCCCTTCCCAGTGCCAAGAAGATTCGGTTTGAATGGTGTGAGTTTGGGACTGTAGAAAACTTGCCATGTCATCTGGATGCACCATATTGGTGAAAAACTGCCAATTGCACATAGCTTGCTCTGGGGTAATTTCCAGCAAACTATAACAATCGGCACTAATGTAGCTCAACGATATAACCCCATCGGCACTCATGGGATATTGAAAAACTACCCCAGGCACATTGTTTACCAAGCTATGGAAGCGAGAGTTACTCGCACTCAATGAGTTTAGTGATTCCTCTAGCTGTTGGGCATAGTTCTGCGATCGCTCATACAGTCGGGCATTTTCTAAAGAAATTGCGGCTTGAGTGCAAAGTAAGTTAAGTAGTTCAACGCGATCGCTCGTGAACGCCCCCGTTGCTAGATTATTTTCTAGATATAAAATGCCCAGCAACTTACCTTGATGCAAAATTGGGCTACACAAGATACTCTGAGGCTGTTGACGCATGATATAGTCGTCATTGGCTAAGTTCGGATCGGCGATCGCATTAATTAGCACAACAGTCTGCTTGTTATGCAAGACTTTGTAAATTAGCTTCAGGGGAATGTCCTGACTTTCCTCAATGGGAAGGCGCTGCAACACAACTGGCTGTGTTCCCTCGGAAATCGACCCTTTAATTAGCAGGCGATCGTCTCGCAACAGCATTAACACGCATTTATCAGCCCCCGCATTTTCAATGACGATGGAAAGCAATGATGAAAGCAGTTTTTCGAGTTTGATTTCGCCTGAGATAGTTTGAGAAGCTTTGAGAATAGCAGCTAAATCGAGAGAATCAGAGACCTTGGAGGAAGAACTAGTGGAGGTGACTGTTCCTAATGCGAAGACGGTTTCGTTAACCGAGAAAGCAGTGCGAGTTTGTTGGAGGATAGAAGCTAGCAGTTGAGGATAGCGTCTTTCCAAGTCAGCAACCTTGGCTTTAGCACCCCAACGGGTATAGCCATAGTAGGCTTGAGTCATGTATTCTTCGGCGATGCGCTGTTTGCCCCAGTCGGAGTAGAATTTAGCTGCCAATTCGTTGGCTAAGGCTTCTTCTTGGATATATTCATTAGCTTTAGCTCCAGATATTGCCCGATCGTATAACTCTATAGCTTCTGCTTTTTGTCCTAAAAATCGACATTTTTCCGCTTCTACCAAATCGAACTTATGCTGATGATTCATCGGTGCATAGTGCGCCCACTGCTGCAACTGAGTTTGGTTTTTTGCCACCCTTTCTAATGCGGTTGATACCTCGCCTGACATTTGACTCAATTGGGCTAGAGCTATCAAAGAATCATAGAAATAAAATGCAGGTTCGGCAACTGTTCCCGCACTCGACATCAAATAGTTTCTGCACTCAAAGGCATAGTTATTAGCTGGCTCAACTTCCCCAAACAAAAAGCAAAGCATCAACTTATACGAATAGAAAATATATAATCCATATATATCATTTGCAGACTGCAACAGGGGGATAAATTCTGTCTCTTGGAAAGCCGATCCAGACAAAATGGTGAGATGCTTTGCCAAACCTAGTAAATTTGAAATTACTTGCCAATCAATCAGACAGTAATTAGCTGCTCCCAATTGCTTCAGTTGCACTAATGCATGGTAGTAAGTGCGTGTATCTTCCTCCAAGTTAGCAAGGGGTTGACCGCACCAAAAAGAAATTAAACAGAAATTGTGAACCGCATAACCAGCGTATTCCAGGTTTCCAACTTCTAGCCCAAAGGTATAACTCTCACTCAAGAGGGGTAACATTTCTTTGAGGTGAGATTTGCGGTGGAGGATAAAATTTCCCAGCAGGAAAAATACTTCCAGTTTACTTGCTTTATCATCGAATTTTGTTGCCACATTCAATGCCAACTGTCCAAACTGTGTAGCTAAATCTATATTTTTCTGCATATTACAGAGAACGAGGCTGTAACAAGCATAGTTAGTAGCAGAAACAGATATATTGCCGTGCCGCAGGAATAATTTGACTAACAAGGTAGCTAGTAATGGATACAAAAGAGATCCACAGGTGTAAGCTGCTGCCATGATGCTACTGGCAATTTGGGTAATGGCGATTTTATTTGCATCTGTCATCACAGGGAGGTAGATAAAATCTGCAATTTTGCGATCGCCAATTAATTCGTTAATTTCTTGGATTGACTGTTGAATATCATCTGGTGTGGGTGATTCGGCGATCGTTACGCCCAACTGTTGCAGCAGCTTGATGCCGATCGCCAGTACTTCACTGAGTTGACGCTGGGAAGTCTTGGCTTGAATCCTAATGCGGTAAACATTGACTTGTTCTAATAAAGAATGTGCTTGTTCGGTGACAAGATCGATAAACTGTTCCATCGTCTCAAAGTCACCGCATAACATTGCCACTTCCGCCGCTAATTCATGGAAGGCGAGAGTCATTTCATATTGCTGTTGCCAAGCGTCTTCTCCCAACAAAGACAATCCAACTACGGCATATTCACGCGCTGCTTGATAGGCGGTGGCAGTTCTGGCTTTGCGACAGGTGATGAGGTTAAGTTGCGCTAGTTCATTTCGTTGTGTTTGTTCGCTAATTAAAGCCGTGCCATAATTTAATTGATTGACGATTTCAAAAATCCGGTCAACTCTAGCTTCTGGGGAAATCTGTTGGAGTAATAGTTGTCCGATTTGGTAATGAATCGTCTGTTTTTGGTCGTCGGGAATCAGGGAATAGGCGGCTTGTTGGACGCGATCGTGTAAAAATCGATAAGTTGGATTCGCTGTTGTATTAGCAACCAATCCACTGTCAGATTGAATAAAGAACTTATAGATTTCTGTATTCGGAATAATCAAACCTTCTTGTAAGGCTTTCCATAAATCATCTGCGGTTATTTCCGGGGATTTTTCTGAAACAATCGCCAGGGTATTCAAATCAAACTGTGCCCCAATACAAGCAGCCAGTTTAAGAGTATTCTGAGTTGTCAGCGACAATTTCTGTAATTGTAGTGCCATAAACTCGACGACATCATCTGTCAGAGAAAGCAACCGCACTGCCGCAATATCGGATTGCCAATGTCGTGTTTCCCAGTCAAAATTAATGTATTTATCTTCATGCAATGATTTGAGAAACTGGGTGGCAAAGAAGGGATTACCCTGAGTTTTTTGGTACACCAATTCGGTCAAAGGTTGAGCTAAGGATAATTCGCAATTTAGCGTATCTGCTACCAACTGATTCAGATTGACTAAACTTAACGGTTGTAGTGTAATGGTGTTGACTGCTGCGCCAGTTTTGACGATTTCATCTACAGTGAGAATGAAGGGGTGAGCGGGTGACACTTCATTATCTCGATACGCACCCAATACCAATAAATGTCCGGTTTCTACTATCAATAATTGCAGTAATTTCAGTGAGGCTGAATCGGCCCATTGCAAGTCATCTAAAAACATCACTAAAGGATGTTCAATACTTGTGAAGACTTGCACAAATTTTGGCAATAACAAATTAAATCGATTTTGGGCAGCCGTTCCTGATAATTCTGTAGCTGCTGGCTGTGAGCCAATAATGTTTTCTAATTCAGGAATTACGTCAATTAAAACTTGTCCGTTGTCTCCTACGGCGGCTAATATTTTGTTTTTCCAGGTTTGGATTTGCCGATCTGATTCTGATAGCAATTGCCCCATTAAATCCCGGAATGCCTGAACAAATGCCGAAAAGGGAATATTGCGTTGAAACTGGTCATATTTCCCTTTAATAAAATAACCGCGTTGCCGGACAATTGGTTTATGAACTTCGTTGATAACCGCAGTTTTACCAATTCCCGAAAACCCAGCTACCAGCATCATTTCTGTTGCCCCAAGGCTAACTCGTTCAAATGCTTGCAGTAGAGTTGAGACTTCGGTTTCTCGTCCATAAAGTTGGTCGGGGATGATGAAGCGATCGCACACATCCCGTTGTCCAATTTCAAAACTCTGAATTTCACCATCAACTTGTAGCCGATCTAAACATTTTTCTAAATCAAACTTCAGTCCCAATGCACTTTGATATCTAGATTCTGCATTTTTAGCCATCAGTTTCATAACGATATCGCATAAAACTTGTGGAATCTCTCTCCCCTTTATTTCACTTAAATGCGGTGGATTTTTGGCAATATGACAATGGACTAACTCCATCGGATCTTTGGATTCAAAAGGTAACTTTCCTGCCAGTAATTCGTAGAAAGTTACTCCCAAAGAATAAAAATCTGTGCGATAGTCAATCCCCCGATTCATTCTGCCTGTTTGTTCTGGGGAAATATAAGCGAGTGTCCCTTCTAATCCATTGGGATTGATGAGAGTTTGGGTTTCTCGTGGGAGTAAAGAGGCAATACTAAAGTCAATTAATTTGATTTGTTTGGTTTCAGGATTAATTAAAATATTGGCGGGTTTAATATCTTTATGAACGATCCGCTCTTGATAAAGTATATCTAAGGTATTGCAGAGTGCGATCGCAATTCGTAAAAACTCTTCACTAGACGCGATATATCGCCCCTGGTCGGCGATGAAATAATCTTTCAGAGAAATCCCCCCAAAGTCTTCCATCACCAGCGCATAGCCATTTTGGTGTGCTTGGAGGCTGTAGGTTTGAACGATCAGGGGTGAGTTGAGATTTTTAGCAATGGTGTACTGATTGCGAAACGATAAGAGTTCGTTAAAATCTGGATATGGATTTTTCAGCAGTTTAATGGCTACAGGTAATGAGTCAGCCTCTCGATACCCTCGATAAACTACGGTTCTCGAACCATTGTAGAGTTCTTCGCTGATGCGATATCCGGGAATACTGACCATGCTGCTAACCATATTCCTAAATCCTTAAGATTTCCAGATTTAGTATTCCCAGATATCTGAAGTTGTTTACCAACAAGATCCAAACATTACACTGGAATTTCAATGTTAAATTCTGTACCTTCACCCAGAACAGAGTTAAAAGTCAATTTCCCGCCGTGGGTTGATTCAACGATTTGACGAGCGATCGCGAGTCCTAATCCTGTCCCTTTACCAACAGCTTTCGTCGTAAATAAATGGTCAAATATTTTTTGTTTTATCTCTTCACTCATCCCTTTACCATTATCATTAATGGCAATTTTAGCTAGATTATTTTCGACTGAGGTTCTAATTGTAATCCAGTTAGGATTAGCTTTTATTTCTTCAAAAGAGCGTCCCTGATTAGATTCATCTAATGCATCAATAGCATTTGCAAGCAAGTTCATAAATACCTGATTTAATTGACCAGGAAAACATTCAACCTGGGGCAAATCACCGTAATTGGTGATAACTTCAATGGCAGGACGTTGTTCGTTAGCTTTCAGACGATGTTTGAGAATGAGAATGGTGCTATCAATCCCTTGGTGGATGTTGAAAGGCACTTTGTAATCTTGGTCTGCACGAGAGAAAGTACGTAAACTGGTGCTGATGTTTTTCAGGCGATCGCACGCCATAGACATCGAATCAAGTATTTTTGGTAAGTCTGATAAAGTATAATCCAAGTCGATTTCTTCAGCATGGTCTGTAATTTCATCGACTGGATTTGGTAAATTTTCTTGGTAGAGTTTCAAGTGTTCAACAATATCAGCAATGCTGGGTTTAGCTTGTGTGAGACTGGCAGCAATAAAACCGAGGGGATTATTCATTTCGTGAGCTACCCCTGCGACTAAATTACCCAAAGCTGACATCTTTTCACTTTGCACTATTTGTAATTGGGCGTTTTGCAGTTCTTGCTCTGCCCGTTTGCGATCGCTAATATCCAATAAGAATCCATCCCAAACTATAGACCCATCGGCAAATTTTTGGATTCGAGCTTCCCCATGAATCCACTTGAGAATACCTGATACTGTGATAATTCGTCCCTCCCAGCGCCAGGGAGTCAGCGTTTGAATTGAATCTGCAATAGAGTCTTGGTGACTTGCAATATCATCTGGATGTATTCTCTCCAAAAGCAGCTGCACCGATGCCATCGCTTGCTCTGGAGTAATTTCGTAGAGTTTATAACAGTCTGCACTCATGTAGGGTAGAGACATTGCACCATCAGCAGATATGCAGTATTGATAAACAACGCCAGGAACATTATCTACCAATTTCTCAAAGCGAGAGTTACTCGCACTCAATTCGGCAAATGACTCCTCTAGCTGTTGGGCATAGTTCTGCGATCGCTCATAGAGTTGGGCATTTTCCAAAGAAATTGCGGCTTGAGTGCAAAGTAAATTGAGCAATTCGACGCGATCGCTGGTAAACGCCCCCGTTGCCAAATTATTTTCTAGATATAAAATGCCCCGCAACTTCCCTTGATGTAAAATCGGGCTACACAAGATACTATGAGGCTGTTGACGGATGATATACGGGTCATTGGCTAAAGTCGGATCGGCCGTCGCATCCAGTAGCACAGCAGTCTGTCTGTTGTTCTTCACTTTGTAAATCAGCTTTAGGGGAATATCTTGACTCTCCTCAACCAGAAGGCGCTGCAACACTACCGGCTCCGAACCCAGAGTAATTGACCCTTCGATCAGCAGGCGTTCGTCTCGCAAGAGCATTAGCAGGCATTTATCAGCCCCCGCATTTTCGATGACGATCTTCAACAACGATGAGAGCAGTTTTTCTAGTTCGATTTCACCGGAGATAGTTTGGGAAGCCTTGAAAATAGCAGCTAAATCGAGAGAATCGGAGACGGTGGAGGAAGAACTAGAAGAACTAGTGGAGGTGACTGTTCCTAATGCGAAGACGGTTTCGTTAACCGAGAGAGCCGTGCGAGTTTTTTGGAGAATAGGAGCCAAGAGTTGGGGATAGCGTCTTTCCAAGTCAGCAACTTTGGCTTTTGCACCCCAACGAGCATAGCCATAGTAAGCCTTCATCATGTATACCTGGGCAATCTCCTGTTTATCCCAGTCGAGGTAAAATTTTGCAGCTAGTTCATTAGCCAGCGCTTCTTCCTGAATATAATCATTTTCTTTGGCTCCAATGATGGCGCGATCGTAATGTTCAATTGCTTCGGCTTTATTGCCTAAAACCCGATGTTTTTCTGCCTCAACTAAATGCCATTTATGCAGATGATTCATCGGAGCATTTTGCGCCCACTGTTGCAAAGTGGTTTGATGGGTTTGGGCCAAAGACAAAAATTCGCCTTGCTCCGACTCTGGCTGTGTGGACAAGAGTGCCAAATGCGTCAGGGCTGTATAGAAATGGAAAATGGGAATAGAAATCATCCCTGATAGTGCCATTAAATACGGTTTCGCTTGGGTACTATATTCTAGGGCAGAGGTGTAGTTACCAGAAAAGTATGCCAGCATCAGTTTGTAAGTGTAAACAAGAGCGATCGCACTAAGATCCTTGTCCTGATGGTGCTTAGGAATCATCACCGTTTCATCATAGGCACTGCCAACTAAGCAATCTGACAGAATCCGGGCTTCCTTCAAGTTATGTACAGTTTGCTGCGTCATATCCCAATAAGTCAGGGCAGAATCTTGTTTTATCTGCACTAAGACAGCCCTGTAATCTGCTATTTCCTGTTCCCAAATATCCAGTTCTAACCCCGCAAAAAATTTGGCAATAAAGTAATTAAGCGAGTTATAGCCAGCGTTGAGAAAATCACCAGTTTCTATACCAGTTGCATAGCCATCTTTCATCGTCAGTGTTGTTACCATGAGCGATTCTTGATGATGTTGAACCCAGACAGCAAACAGCAGTAGAACTTTAGACTTGAATTCCCCGACATTAAATTGATCTAGCAAGTTGATTGCCAATCGCCCAAAGCTATACCCTGTTTTCACTTCTCCCAAAAAGGCACACAACACCATACTGTGAATCGCATACCCCACAGTCGAGCCTGGTGCATTGCCAAACTGGAGTGATAAACTCACCATCGTCGCGCTCAGTATGGGCAGTAATCCGGGCATTGCCGGTAGAATCGATGAAAATAATAATCCTAAGAGTTGCATAGCTGCCTGAGTCTGGCAATCGCTCATTACAGGTAGATCGACTAATTCCTCAATTCCTCTATCACCTTGAAGACTAGCTACGGTTTGTAGGGCTTGAGCAATTTTGGCTTCGTCAGGTGCAATGGGGAGTTCAACCCCCAATTGCAAGAGTGCATCTCTTCCGACTGCGATCGCTTCTAACATCTTGCCCTGGGCTGTCTGGGCGACGATTTGAATTTGGTAAATTTTGATTTTGTCTAAAATCGTCTCAGCTTTTTGTAACACCAGTGCTGCTATTTTTTCCATGCCATCAAAATCAGCATTCAAATAAGCAGCTTCGGTAGCAGCAACATGGAGATTCAGAGTCAATTCATATTGATCTTGCCAGCAGTTGGCTGTCAGTATTTCAATCCCTGTTTGTAAATAAACTCTTGCCGCAGTATAAGCTGTAGAATTTCTCGCCTTCACTCCAGCTTTGAAGTTAATTTGGGCTAATTCTTCCCGTTCTTGCGGTTGAGCTATTAGCTCAATTCCTTGGTTTAAATGTAGGGCAATATCAAACAGTTTTTCTTCCAGTTCTACTTCCGAGGAACTGTGCAGTAGTAATTTTCCAATTTTGAGGTGAGTTGCTTGTTTTTGCTCGTCGGGAATCAGGGAATAGGCAGCTTGCTGTACTCGGTCATGTAAAAATCTATATGAAGCTGTCCTTTGTCCTATGTCATTTGTCATTTGTTTGTTATTTTCTAATGACCAATGACTAATGACTAATGACGAATTTTGATAAAACTTATAAACATCACTAATCGGTAAAATCAACCCTTCTTGCAACGCTTTCCACAAATCTGAAGCCGTTTCGATTGGGGATTGTTCAGAAACAATTGCCAAAGTTTCTAAATCAAAAGAGTTGCCAATACAAGCAGCTAACTGTAATATCTGTTGAGTTGATTCTGGTAGTTTTCGCAATTGAAAACTCATAAAAACCACAACATCATCTGTAACCGCTTGCTGATTTACTTGTACGATGTCACATTGCCACCCCCCTGCCTGGTAAGGGGGGATTGGAGGGGTAAATTCAATTAGCCTATCTTGATGCAATGCTTTGAGAAACTGGGTTGCAAAAAACGGATTACCTTGAGTTTTTTGAGAGACTAATTGAGAAAGAGGCGATGCCAAACTTTCTGTACATTTAAGTGTATCGGCAACTAATTGATTCAGTATGACTTGATTCAGTGGTGCTAAAGTAATCGTATTAATCGTTGCTTGATTTTTTTGAATCTCACTCAAAGTCAACATTAATGGGTGTGCTGGCTTGACTTCGTTATCACGGTACGCACCAATTAATAAAAGATGCTTTGTCTCAGCCATCAATAGCTGCATTAACTTCA
Organism: Nostoc sp. 'Peltigera membranacea cyanobiont' 213; assembly: GCF_002245975.1. Classification (NCBI taxonomy): domain Bacteria; kingdom Bacillati; phylum Cyanobacteriota; class Cyanophyceae; order Nostocales; family Nostocaceae; genus Nostoc; species Nostoc sp. 'Peltigera membranacea cyanobiont' 213. The sequence continues at coordinate 27,794 of NZ_NOLI01000066.1, forward strand.
GCGATGCTGAATCTGCCCATTGCAAATCATCTAAAAACATCACTAAGGGATGTTCAGCACTGGTAAAAACTTGGATAAATTTTTGAAACAATAAATTAAATCTATTTTCTGCCGCCATTCCTGATAATTCTATGGCGGCTGGTTGTTCGCCAATAATTCTTGATAATTCGGGGATAACTTCAATAATTACTTGCCCATTTTCTCCTACAGCCTCTAATATTTGGTTTCTCCATTGCTGGATTTGGATATCACTTTCAGTTAATAATTGTCCAATTAAATCTCGGAATGCTTGCACAAAGGCGCTGAAGGGAATATTTCGTTGAAACTGGTCATATTTCCCTTTGATAAAATAACCCCGTTGACGCACAATTGGTTTATGAACTTCGTTGACAACCGCAGTTTTCCCAATCCCCGAAAACCCAGCTACCAGCATCATTTCTGTTGCACCAAGGCTAACTCTTTCAAATGCTTGCAATAGAGTTGATACCTCGGTTTCTCGTCCATAGAGTTTATCAGGGATGATGAAGCGATCGCACACATCCCTTTGTGCAATTTCAAAAGCGCTTATTATACCATTAAATTGTAGCTGATGTAAACAATTTTCTAAATCAAACTTCAGTCCCAACGCACTCTGATATCTATCTTCGGCGTTTTTCGCCATCAATTTCATCACGATATCTGAAATCACCTGCGGTATCTGATCTCTGATAACTAAAGGAGGTTGTTTTGCAATATGAGAATGTACCAACTCCATTGGATCGTTTGATTGAAATGGCAAAACTCCAGTAAGTAACTCGTAGAAAGTCACACCCAGAGAATAAAAATCAGTTCGGTAATCAATCCCCCGATTCATTCTCCCCGTTTGTTCTGGGGAAATATAAGCAAGTGTCCCTTCTAAGACGTTGGGGTTGATGAGTGTCTGCGTTTCTCGTGGTAGTAAGGAGGCGATACTAAAGTCGATTAATTTAACTTGTTTAGTTTCTGGATTAATTAAAATATTGGCAGGTTTGATGTCTTTATGAATAATTCGCTCCCGATACAATATATCTAAAATGTTGCAGAGTGCGATCGCAATTCGTAAAAACTCTTCACTAGAGGCGATATATCGCGTCTGGTCAGAGGTGAAATAATCTTTGAGAGAAATCCCGCCAAAGTCTTCCATCACCAACGCATAGCCATTTTGGTACGCTTCCAGGCTATGAGTTTGAACGATCGGGGGTGAGTTAAGATTTTTGGTAATGGTGTACTGATTGCGAAACGACAAGAGTTCAGAGAAGCTGGGATAAGGATTTTTCAGTAGTTTAATCACTACTGGTAATGAGTCAGTCTCTCGATACCCTCGATAAACTACGGTTCTCGAACCATTGTATAGTTCTTCACTGATGCGATATCCGGGAATACTAACACGATTGCTGACCATGCTGCTAAATTTTGAAGATTTCCAGATTTAGTATTCCCAGATATCTGAAGTTGTTTACCAAAAATCACTAAAAATTATCCCGGAATTTCAATGATAAATTCGGTTCCTTCACCCAAAACTGAGTTAAAACTCAATTTCCCGCCGTGGGTTTCTTCCACAATTTGACGAGCGATCGCCAACCCCAACCCCGTCCCTTTACCCACAGCTTTCGTAGTAAACAAATGGTCAAATATTTTTGATTTGATTTGTTCATTCATCCCCTTCCCATTATCAGCGATCGCAATTTTTATCATTTCATTTTCGACCGATGTTTGAATGGTTATGCAGTTAGGATTCGCTTGAACTTCTGCAAAACTGCGTCCCTGATTAGATTCTTCTAAGGCATCAATAGCATTAGCCAAAATATTCATAAATACCTGATTTAGTTGCCCAGGAAAGCATTCTACTTGAGGTAAATTACCATATTTGGTGACAACTTCAATCGCTGGACGAGTCTCCGAAGCTTTGAGGCGATGGCGTAAAATCAAGATGGTGCTATCAATGCCTTCGTGGAGATTGAAGGTTTGTTTTTGGTCGCTATCGGCACGGGAGAAAGTGCGGAGACTCTTGCTGATAGACTTGATGCGATCGCCACCATCTTTCATCGCTCTGATTAATTTGGGTAAATCATCCCGTAAATATTCCAGGTCGATTGTCTCTAATTCCTCTGCAATGGTGGGGCTGGGTTGCGGGAATTCCTCTTGATAGAGGTCAATCAGTCCAAATAGGTCATTGATGGAATTTTGGACAGCGGCAACGTTGCCAATAATACAGCCAACGGGATTGTTGATTTCGTGGGCAACTCCGGCGACTAAGTTACCGAGTGCAGACATTTTTTCACTTTGAACTATTTGGAGTTGGGCATTTTGCAGATTGTTTAATGCCTGTTCTAGTTGTTGGGCATATTGCTGCGATCGCTCATAAAGTCGGGCATTTTCCAAAGAAATTGCTGCTTGAGCGCAGAGTAAGTTGAGTAGTTCCACGCGATCGCTGGTGAACGCCCCCGTTGCTAAATTATTTTCTAGATATAAAATGCCCAGCAACTTCCCTTGATGCAAAATCGGGCTACACAAGATACTTTTCGGCTGCTGATGGATGATATAGGGGTCATTGGCTAAGGTGCGATCGGCACTTGCATTCACCAACACAGCAGTTTGCTTGTCATGCAAGACTTTGTAAATCAGCCTGTGGGGAATGTCCTGGCTATCTTCAATGGGAATACGCTGCAAGACAACTGGCTTTGAACCTGTGGTAATTGACCCTTTGATTAACAGGCGCGAGTCTCGCAAGAGCATGAACACGCATTTATCAGCCCCCGCATTTTCGATGACGATCGTCATCAACGATGAAAGTAGATTTTCCAGTTCGATTTCAGCGGAAATAGTATGAGAAGCTTTGAGAATAGTAGCTAAATCTAAAGCCAGAGAAACATTACTACTGGATATGGCTGAACTGGTGGAGGTGACACTACCCAATGTGAACAGAGTTTCGTGAGTGGAGAGAGGAGAACGGGTTTGCTCTAATATAGGTCTAAGTAGTTGCGGATAGCGAGTTTCTAGGTCAGCGACTTTGGCTTTTGCACCCCAACGAGCATAGGCATAATAGGCTTCAATCATGTAGTCCCCAGCAATGCGCTGTTTGCCCCAATCTAGGTAGAATTTTGCTGCCAGTTCGTTAGCAAGTGCTTCTTCTTGGGTATATTCGTTGGCTTTGGCTAGAGTTATCGCCTTGTCGTAAAACTCAATTGCTTCGGCTTTTTGTCCTAACACTCGACATTTTTCTGCCGCTACCAAATCAACCTTATGTTGATAATTCATGGGTGCATGATCCGCCCATTGCTGTAACTTGGTTTGATTTTCTGTTACACTCTGCAATGCTTCTGATGTTTCATCTAACTGTGGATTTAATTGTGCCAAAGTTAGCAGAGAATCATAAAGATAAAATACTGGTTCGGTGACTAATCCCGCACCAGCCATAAAATAGCGCCTGACTTCAATAGCATGATTTTTCGCTGGCTCAATTTCTCCAAACAAGAAACAAAGCATTAGTTTATACAAATGGAAAACATACAATCCATATCCATCTTTGGCAGACTGTAGCTGCTGGAGAAATTCTGTTTCTTCAAGAGCTTTTCCAGACAAAAGGGTGGTATGTTCTGCAAGACCTAGCAGATTTAAAACAGGTTGCCAATAAATCCGGCTATAATTTGCGGTTGTCAATTGATTTAATTGCATCAAACTATGGCAGTAGGCGCAAATATCCTGCTCTAAGGTAGCGAGGGGTTGACTGCTCCAAAAAGAATTGAGACAAAAACTGTGGCCATTGTACCCAGCAAGTACCAAGTTCCCAAATTCTATGGCAGTGGTGTAACCTTCTTGCAAGAGGGGTAGTGTTTCTTTAATGTGAGATTTGCGGTGTACAACAAATAACCCCAACATCATCAAAACATCTGTTTTACTTGCTTTGGCATCGAGTTTTGAAATAATTTGGAGTGCCAGGGAAGCAAACTGCGATCCTGTATCCACGATTTGGAAGAAATTGCAGAGAATATTGGCATAGTTCGCATAGCCGAAAGCAGAAGTCGATGTGTTACCGTACTGAATCGAGAGTTTAACGGACAAAGTATTCAGCAATGGGTACAGCGCAGAGCCAGTGAGGTAAGCTGCTGGGCTGATGATATTGACAATTTGAAGAGTACCGAGTTTTTCTGCATCGGTCATTTCAGGCAAGTGAACCAAATCAGCGATTTCCCGATCTCCAATGAGTTCCTTAATCTGTTGGATTTCCTGTTGAATATCTGATGGTGTCGGTGTTTCAGGAAAGGTTATACCAAGCTGTTGTAAGATTGGTTGGGCGATCGCGATCGCTGATGTCAGTTTACTTTGGGAAATATGAGATTGAATTCTAATACAGTAAACGTTGACTTTTTCAGGTAAGGAGCGTGCCTTTTGAATAACAATATCAATGAACTGTTCCATCACCTCAAAGTTACCGTTTAGCATTGCTACTTCCGCAGCTAATTCATATAAGGCGAGGGTCATTTCATACTGCTGCTGCCAAGTATTTTCTTCTAACAAAGACAATCCCACTGTCGCATATTCACGCGCTGCTTGATAGGCGGTTGAAGTTTTAGCTTTGCGACAGGCAATTAAATTGAGTTGGGCTAATTCTTCTCGTTGAGTTGGTTGGGTAATTAAAACAGTTCCGTGATTTAATTGATTGACGATTTCAAAAATCCGGTCAACTCTAGCTTGTGCGGAAATCTGTTGTAGAAGCAGTTGTCCGATTTGGTAATGAGTCGTTTGTTTTTGGTCATCGGGAATTAAGGAATAGGCTGCTTGTTGAACGCGATCGTGTAAAAATTTATAAGAAACTGTCATTTGTCCATTGTCATTGGTCATTTGTTTTTGACTATCTACTAATGACAGATGACTAATGACTAATGACTCTTGTTGATAAAACTTATAAACATCACTGAGCGGTAAAATCAAACCTTCTTGCAATGCTTTCCATAAATTGGCTGCGGTTTCTACTTCTGAGTGTTCTGAAACAATTGCTAATGTTGTTAGATCGAACTGATTGCCAATACAAGCGGCTAACTTCAGAATATTCTGGGTTGCTAAGGGTAACTTCTCTAACTGCAACGCCATAAATTCTACGACATCATCGGTCAAGGCTTGTTGATTAATTTTGGACAGATCGCATTGCCAACAGCCTAACTCCAAGTTAAATTGAATGAGATTTTCTTCGTGTAGGGCTTTGAGAAATTGGGTGGCAAAAAATGGGTTGCCTTTAGTTTTTTGATAGACTAATTGTGAAAGGGGTAATGCCAAAGTTTCTGTACTTTTTAGGGTATCAGCGACTAATTGATTGATTTGGGATTGACTCAGGGGTGTTAAAGTAATAGTATTAATGACTGCTTGGTTTTTTTGGATTTCACTCAAAGTCAGCATTAATGGATGGGCTGGATTGACTTCATTATCCCGATAAGCACCAATGATGAAAAGATGACCTGTATCAGCCATTAATAGCTGCATCAACTTTAATGATGCTGAATCAGCCCATTGTAAATCATCTAAAAACATCACTAATGGATGTTCGGCGCTAGTAAAGACTTGGGTGAATTTTTGAAACAATAAATTAAAGCGATTTTGGGCTGCCGTTCCTGATAATTCTACTGCTGGTGATTGTTCGCCAATGATTTTTTCTAATTCGGGAATGACTTCAATAATTACCTGACCGTTCTCTCCAACAGTTTCTAATATTTGATTTTTCCATTGCTCTAGTTGGACATCACTTTCGGTTAACAATTGCCCCATTAAATCCCGAAATGCTTGTACAAAAGCAGAGAAGGGAATATTGCGTTGAAATTGGTCATATTTCCCTTTGATGAAGTAGCCGCGTTGCCGAACAATTGGTTTATGAACTTCGTTGACAACGGCGGTTTTCCCAATACCCGAAAAACCTGCTACCAGCATCATTTCTGTTCCACCAAGACTGACTCGCTCAAATGCTTGCAGTAAAGTTTCTGCTTCGGTTTCTCGTCCGTAGAGTTTGTCGGGAATGATGAAGCGATCGCAAACATCCCTAAGCCCAATCTCAAAACCTTTAATTATACCAGAAACGTGTAGTTGATGTAAACAATTTTCTAAATCAAACTTCAGTCCCAATGCACTTTGATATCTGGATTCGGCATTTTTTGCCATCAATTTCATGACAATATCACAAATAACTTGGGGAATCTCTTCTCTATTGCCTAAAAGTGGTGGAAGTTTAGCAATATGAGAATGTACCAACTCCATCGGATCGTTTGATTCAAATGGTAAAACTCCCGTAAGTAATTCGTAGAATGTCACACCCAAAGAATAGAAATCTGTGCGGTAATCAATCCCCCGATTCATCCTCCCCGTTTGTTCTGGGGAAATATAAGCTAGTGTCCCTTCTAAAACATTAGGATTGACAAGTGTCTGCGTTTCTCGTGGTAGTAAAGATGCAATACTAAAGTCGATTAACTTAACTTGTTTGGTTTCGGGATTAATTAAAATATTGGCTGGTTTGATATCTTTATGAATAATCCGCTCTCGATACAATATATCTAAGGTATTGCAGAGTGCGATCGCAATTTCTAAAAACTCCTGTAGAGATTGCCCCCTTACCTTAACTTCCCAATCCTTGAGAGAAATCCCCCCAAAGTCTTCCATCATCAGCGCATAGCCATTTTGGTATGCTTGGAGGCTGTAGGTTTGGACAATCAGAGGAGAGTTGAGATTTTTAGCAATGGTGTACTGATTCCGAAACGACAAGAGTTCGTTGAAATCTGGATATGGATTTTTCAGCAATTTAATGGCTAAAGGTAATGAGTCAGTCTCTCGATATCCTCGATAAACTACGGTTCTCGAACCATTGTAGAGTTCTTCGCTGATCCGATATCCGGGAATACTGACAAGAGTGCTAACCATATATACTGCTAAATCCTTAGATTTCCAGGTTTAGTATTCCCAGATATCTGAAGCGTGTTTAACATTACATACAAAACTTATACTGGGATTTCAATGATAAATTCTGTCCCCTCACCTATAACCGAGTTAAAACTTAATTTTCCGCCGTGGGTTGATTCGACAATTTGCCGAGCGATCGCTAACCCCAACCCTGTACCTTTACCAACAGCTTTCGTAGTAAATAAATGGTCAAATATTTTTTGTTTAACTTGTTCATTAATTCCCTTACCATTATCCCGAATGGCAACTTTAACGAGATTATTTTCGACTGAGGTTGTAATAGTAATGCAGTTAGGATTGGCTTTAATTTCTTCAAAGCTGAGTCCATGATTAGATTCATCTAAGGCATCAATAGCATTAGCAAAAATATTCATAAATACCTGATTTAATTGACCGGGAAAACATTCTACTTCAGGTAAATTACCGTAGTTTGCAACAACTTGAATCGCCGGACGTTGTTCATTGTCCTTAAGACGATGTTTGAGAATGAGAATAGTGCTATCAATGCCTTGGTGGATATTGAAAGGTACTTTGTAGTCTCGATCGGCACGAGAGAAAGTTCTTAAACTGGTGCTGATGTTCTTTAGCCTGTCACACGCCATAGACATAGAATCAATCATCTTGGGTAAGTCTTCTAAGCTATAATCCAAGTCGATTTCTTCGGCGTGGTCTTTGATTTCATCGCTTTTGTTGGGGAAACTTGATTGATATAGTCTGAGATGTTCAACAATATCAGCGATAGTAGGTTTCGCTTGTTTGAGACTAGCAGCAATAAAACCAAGGGGATTATTCATTTCGTGAGCTACACCAGCAACTAAGTTGCCTAGTGCAGACATTTTCTCAGTTTGCACCATTTGTAATTGTGCTTGTTGCAGGTTTTGTAAAGCAGCTTCTAGCTCTTGTGCTTTTTCTTGAAGTTGGACTTCGGCAACTTTGCGTTCGCGTAGCGCAGCTTGCTGTTCTGTAATATCATCTGCTAGGGAAGCAACTCCGATTAACTCGCCATCTGCACTTACAAGGGGATTATTATACCAAGCACAAATGATAATTTTACCATCCTTTGTCAAATTTTCATTGATACTGTAATTGCCGCCCTCCTGCGAGATAATTTCGACGCTGACTCGCTCCATTTCTCCTTGAATCTTTTCAGGAATGATGAATTTGAATCCACAACCCAAAGCCTCTTGTTTGCTGTAGCCAAAGATTCTTTCTGCGGCTGGGTTCCAGTCAGTAACTTGATAATTGGTATCCCACTCTATGACTGCTAGTGGAGTTTGCTGAACCAATAGCTGGAGTCGTTGCTGGGATGATTGCAAGACAGACTGGGCGGTGCTTAACTCCTCAAGCGATCGCTCTAGCTGTTGGGAATACTCTAGCTGCTGCTCGTAAAGTCGAGCATTTTCCAAAGAAATTGCGGCTTGGGCGCACAGAAAGTTAAGGAGTTCGACGCGATCGCTCGTAAATGCCCCCTTTACTAAATTATTTTCCAGATATAAAATGCCCAGTAATTTGCCTTGGTGTAAAATCGGGTTGCACAAGATACTTTGAGGCTGTTGACGGATAATATAGGGGTCATTGGCGAAAGTGATATCTGCGGTTGCATCCAACAAGACAAAAGTCTTTTGATTGCGCTTGACTTTGTAAATGAGCTTGTGGGGAATATCCTGACTGTCTTCAATGGGAAGACTTTGCAATACAACGGGTTGTGTTTCCTGGCTAATTGATCCGGCAATTAGTAAATGATTGTCTTGCAACAGCATTAACACGCATTTATCAGCCCCGGCATTTTCGATGATGATGGAAAGTAAGGATGAAATTAGTTTGGAAAGTTCGATTTCACCAGAGATCGTTTGAGATGCTTTGAGAATTGCTGTTAAATCTAGGGTATCTGAAACACTGGTACTGCTAGATGTGACAGTCCCCACGGTGAAGATAGTTTCGTTAGTTGAAAAAACCGAACGGCTTTGCTGTAATATAGGCGCGAGTAATTGGGGATAGCGTTGTTCTAAGTCGGCGACTTTGGCTTTTGCTCCCCACTTCGCATAACAATAATATGCTTCCTGCATATAACCTGCGGCGACTTTCTCTTTTCCCCAGTCGAGGTAAAACTTTGCTGCTAATTCGTTAGCTAAACCTTCTTCTTGGATATAGCCATTTTCTTTAGCACCAGCGATCGCGCGATCGTATAAGTCTATGGCTTCAGTTGTCTTACCCAAGATTTGATGTCTCTGAGCTTCTACTAAATCATACTTATGTAAGAAGTTCGTGGGAGCATAATCTGCCCATTGCCGCATTTTTGCTTGCTTTTCCAAGACATGAAGCCAGATGTTCTCTTTTTGCTCCACATCTATTAATTCAGAATATCCAGCTAATTGAGTTAATGTATCATACCAATAAAAGATAGGAACCCAGAACATTCCTGGAACTCCGTCTAAATATTGCTCGGCTATGACTGCAATTTTCTTAGCTTGTGCAATCTCTCCAAATAAGTAACTTAGCATCAGTTTTTGAATATATAGAAAAGCCAAGGCAGTGCGATCGTTAGATTGATTGAGCCGTGGTATTTCTATATTTTCACTAAAAAAATCGCCTTCCAAAAACTCAGGATTTTCTACTTTAATAACTAAATTCATCACAGTTTGTTGAAGACTGTTAATGTTTTGTAGGCAAGATTTCTGTTTAAGCTTGGCAATCACTTCGCCATAAATTGACATTTCTCGTTCGAGTTCAAATAGTTCTTTGCCATAATAATAGGCATAACTTAAATAATTCATAATACAGTGGGAAGCATTTTGAATGTCACCGCTTTCTAAACCACTTTGATACCCTTCTATAAAAAGTTGAGTTGCTATTCTGAGCGATTTTTTCCAAAACTGAACTGCGGCGCAAGCTACATTAATTGTTTGAGCTTTACTGTCTTTGACTTTGGCATCTTCTAATAGCCTTAAAGCTAACTCACTAAATTGATAGCCCAGATCGATATTGTTGACAATTGCACACAAAAGTAGCCCGTATTTAGCATAAGCAGAGGCAGACTCAGAGGCGTTTCCGTATTCTAGAGATAAATTAACTTGCTTTAAGATAATCAACGGTAATAATTTAGGACTTGATAGATAAGTGGAGGCAAACATGGTTGACAGAATCCGCATCACTGCAAGCTTATACGGATCTGTCATCTCTGGTAAATCGATTAAGCTTAAAGTATCTCTGTTGTCTAGAATTAATAATGTTTCTTTGAATGCTTGCTCAGTTTCAGAAGTGTCTGGTTCTAGGGAAAATTTCTCTCCTAAAAGTTCGAGAACATCAAGAGCTAATTTGACAGCATCAAGCAACTTATTCTGAGCTTGAAATTTCTGGATTTTTAGCTCATAGGATTTTATTTTGTCGAGAAGCGGATTGTCTTTTTGCAAAACCACTTCAGTCAACCGATCCATCTGTTCAAAATCGCCACTGAGATATGTACCTTCTGCGGCTGTTTCATATAGTGCTAATGCTAAAGGATATTGATGTTGCCAACAGTTTGCCTCTAGTAATTTGATCCCGAAAAGAGCATACTCTGCTCCAGCACTATAAGCCGTAGAAATGTTCGCCTTTTGTCCAGCAGCTAAATTTAACCGAGCTAACTCTGGTTTCTCTGTTGAATGAAGTAACTCAAAACCTAGATTTAAATGACCTACAATGTCAAATAGGTATTCTTCTTGTTCGATCTGAGAATTTCCTTGCAACAAAAGTTGCCCAATTTTTAAATGCTTTAGTTGTTTTTGGTCATCAGGAATCAGAGAATAAGCCGCTTGTTGCACTCTGTCGTGTAAAAATTTGTAAGTAACAATCTCCTGATTTTCGGAAGTAGATATTATCCTTTCTTGCCCGACGTAAAACTTATAAACATCCCCAATTGGTAAAATCAATCCTTCTTGTAATGCTTTCCATAAACAGGCTGCGGTTTCGATTTGAGATTGTTCAGCAACAATAGCCAAAGTTCCTAAATCAAATTGATTACCGATACAAGCTGCTAACTGCAACACCTGCTGAGTTGATAGCGGTAGTTTTTGCAGTTGTAAACTCATAAAAGCTATCACATCATCTGTTGCTGCTAAAGTTTTTATCTGGATAATGTCACACTGCCAACAATTTAATTCAAAGTCAAATGTGATTAATTTATCTTGATGCAACGCTTTGATAAACTGTGTGGTAAAAAATGGATTTCCTTGAGTTTTTTGATATACTAATTCTGCTAGAGATGATGCTAAATTATTACTGCATTTGAGTGTATCAGCAACTAACTTATTGACTTGTACCTTACTTAATGGTGCTAAGGTAATCGTGTTAATTATTGCTTGTGTTTTCTGGATTTCACTCAAGGTCAACATTAATGAATGTCCAGGATTGACTTCGTTATCACGATATGCACCAATAATGAAAAGATGCCCGGTATCAGCCATTAATAGCTGCATTAACTTTAGCGATGCAGAATCAGCCCATTGCAAATCATCGAGAAACATCACTAAGGGATGTTCTTTAGTTGTAAAGACTTGGGTGAATTTTTCAAACAATAAATTAAAACGATTTTGCGCTGCTGCTCCTGATAATTCTGCTGCTGGTGGTTGTGCGCCAATAATTTTCTCTAATTCGGGAATAACATCAATAATTACTTTTCCATTGTCGCCAACAGCCTCTAATATTTTATTTTTCCACTCCTCTAGTTGAACATCACTTTCTGTTAACAATTGACCCATTAAATCGCGGAATACTTGCACAAAAGCACTGAAGGGAATATTCCGTTGAAATTGGTCATATTTACCTTTAATAAAATAGCCCCGTTGTCTAACAATGGGTTTATGAACTTCGTTGACAACGGCTGTTTTGCCAATCCCGGAAAACCCAGCTACCAGCATCATTTCTGTTGCGCCAAGGCTGACTCTTTCAAATGCTTCTAGTAGGGTTTGAACTTCCTGGTCTCTGCCATAAAGTTTATCAGGAATTATAAAGCGATCGCACAAATCCTTACTAGCAATTTCAAAGCTTTGAATTTCACCAGTTTCTTTTAGCTGATGTAAACATTTTTCTAAATCAAATTTCAATCCTAATGCACTCTGATATCTATCTTCAGCATTTTTCATCATCAGTTTACTGACAATTTCTGAGATAATTGCCGGAATCTGTGGATTAATTTTATGTCCTAAAGGTGCTGTTTTAGCAAGATGAGAATGTACCAATTCCATTGGATCGTTTGATGCAAATGGTAACTCACCCGTGAGTAATTCATAAAAAGTTACACCCAAGGAATAAAAATCTGTGCGATAATCGATTCCCCGATTCATTCTCCCTGTCTGTTCAGGAGAAATATAAGCTAGTGTTCCTTCCAACACATTGGGGTTAACAAGGGTTTGCGTTTCTCGTGGTAGAAGTGATGCAATACTAAAGTCAATTAATTTGACTTGTTTGGTTTCGGGATTAATTAAGATATTGCTGGGTTTGATATCTTTATGAATAATGCGCTCGTGGTAGAGAATATCTAAGGTGTTGCAGATTGCGATCGCAATTTCTAAAAACTCCTCTATAGACGCGATATATCGGGTTTCTAGAACAGCAAAATATTCTTTTAAGGAAATTCCCCCAAAGTCTTCCATCACCAGCGAATAGCCATTTTGGAAAGGTTCTAGGCTATAGGTTTGAACGATCAGGGGTGAGTTGAGATTTTTGACAATGGTATACTGATTGCGAAACTGTACTAATTCCGAGAAACTGGGATAAGGATTTTTCAGCAGTTTGATCGCTACAGGTTCTCGATCGATTTCTCGAACTGCACGATAAACCAAAGTGCGAGAACCATTGTAGAGTTCTTCACTAACTTGATATCCGGGAATACTAACTAGAGTCATTGTTCTGCCACCAAAATTTTGACAATTCTGGATTTAGTATTCCCAGATCGTAAAATGGGTTTATTGTTGCGAGGGAATTTATCCTATGGAATACTCCATTCCCTTACCCCTGCTCCCAACTTCGGCTGAACTCCCCGATTCTGATGATACTCCTGTGGATAACGAGCTGCAAAACCTGATTCCTAACTTACTGTTAGCTATTTTGTCCGCAATTTGGAGCGATCGCACCGATTGGTTTTTTGGTGTAGACATGAGTATCTACTACCTCCCAACTGCACCGAGAAAATCCATTGTCCCCGATGGCTTTTTGAGCTTGGGTGTCCAACGACGGCGACGACCGCCGAATGGAAGACTCAGTTATGTGCTTTGGGAAGAAAATTGGACACCACCCATTTTGGTTGTCGAAATCGTCTCTCAAACCTATGGTGGAGAATACGATATTAAAATGGGCAAATATTTAGATTTAGGGGTATTGTATTACGTCATCTACAATCCAGAATATTCGCAACGAGATAATCACGCTCCCTTTGAAGTGTATCGACGGGTTGATGATGAATTTGTGTTGCAATCGCAAGAGCAGTTTTGGATACCGGAGTTGCAGTTGGGAATTGGGGTAGCTGCGGGGATTCATAAAGGTTGGGAGCGAGACTGGTTATTTTGGTTCGATCGAGATGGCGATCGCTTCCTTACCCCCGATGAACGCATAGAACAGGCTGAACAAGCCCTACAAGACTTGCGTTATCGTCTTCAACAGCGAGGTATCGATCCAGATAATTTGTAACGTGAAAATCTGCGGTGTCCAGATCCCCGACTTCGTAAAAGTTGTCGGGGATCTTATTTTTCAATAAATTTACACCGGAATTTCAATCATAAATTCTGTACCTTCACCTAAAACAGAGTTACAACTTAATTTACCGCCGTGGGTTGATTCGACGATTTGCCGAGCGATCGCCAACCCTAATCCAGTTCCTTTACCAACAGTTTTCGTAGTAAATAAATGGTCAAAGATTTTTTGTTTGACTGATTCATTCATTCCCTTGCCATTATCAGTAATGGTAATTTTAACCAGATAATTTTCTACTGATGTGGTAATTGTAATTCGGTTAGGATTGGTTTTGATTTGTTCAAAACTGCGTCCCTGATTAGATTCATCCAAGGCATCAATAGCATTAGCCAAAATATTCATAAATACCTGATTTAGTTGCCCAGGAAAGCATT